>NZ_JAQMTJ010000266.1:0-10289 GCF_028330815.1 Dolichospermum lemmermannii CS-548 | reverse complement strand
CTATTATCTAATTTAACCACTGAGGACAGTCAATGAGCGTGGATCTGCTTGCTAATTAATTCTATCATGTCACGGCGAATAAATTTGCCGTTGGCACTTCCTCCACGCATCTACAGCGGTTTCCGCTCTTATGAGGTACAAAGTTGAATCATGAAACTCTTGTAGTGCGGGCATCTTGCCCGCTAGATATGTACCTCATAACACCGGGAAGTGCTGTATTGCCAAGTGGCTTCCGTGCCTTTCGTTCTATTTGGTGAATGCGATTTTAACAAAATCTGATAGTCAATAAAGCCTCACCTTCAAGAATGGGGGATTTCTCTTGTATTAGGTACTAATGTACTATATGCTGGGTGAGTTAACAAGCAATTATTTAGGGCTTGCTGATAGTCCCCGCCCTATGGAGGGAGGGGGATTCTTGTTTCTTTGAAAACGGATTTTATGATGTGGGTGGCTGTTCTGGGAACATACACTTATCAGAGTCGCAACCACTGGGTCCTGCTTCTGATAATTCTCCCAAGTCGTAACGACTTAGCGCCCCACAGAAATCATCTGTTCTGCGTCGGGCTTTGACTTCTTTAGATAAGCGTTCATAAGTGGCTTTGTCTATGGGTTCAAAGGGAAGACGGGGGAATGATTGCAAATCGTCAAACCGGGCTAACAGCGCGGCAGAAATATAGCCTTCATCATTTTGGATAGCTTCATAGATGCGTGTTCCCAATAATTCAACTTCCTCAGAACGGAGTTCTAAGGTAGCAGAGGTGTTATGGGTGACGTAATGACTTTGGACTTGCATCACAAAATCTAGTTGGGCTAAAACGGAAAACTGAGATACATCAATGACATCAGCACCGGGTAAATCAGCCCAAGATACAGCGACGGGTATTTCTACTAACCATTCTGTACAGCGAGGATCAAAAGGATCATTAAGTAAGTTGCCGTTTTCATCTTTGTCAGATTGGGAAGGGATGACGTTGTAACCATAATCTATACAAGCTAGGGCTACGGGGTCATTTTTGCCAAAGGTAATCCGACGAATGAATCTTTGAGCTTTGGGGGGATGCCAACCGGGAGATGCCCCTGTTAAGAGGGATTTGGTGCCGGCTGGTTGCACGGTAGTACACCGGTTGGGGCGTTTGATCTGATGGCGATCGCAATATTCCCACACTACTTTATGAACGACATCTTTCCAGAAGTTGAGATATTTTTGTTCACCACGTTTAAAAATCAGTCCTTCAGGAGTTTCGGGTCTTCCTGCTTCCCACCACCGTAACCAATCTGTCCCAAAAGCATGAACAAAGAAGTCAAATAAACCGGTAAATGATACACCGACAATGGGATCAAGTTCCCGGCTGTATTGATAGCGGGGTTCGAGAAATTTGTGATTTAACAGGGCGACGACGGAAAGCGCACCAGCGGTAAATGCCTCTTTTTGTTCTTTATAGTTGTCCGGGTCGAGTTGGTTTAAGTGTACCTCAGCCAAATTACAGTGGAAGTCAGCACCAATAATCTCCAGTTTTGTTATCCTAAAGGCTTTTTATCCTCTAGTTCTTGATTTTCGAGGTTGTCACAAGTTGTAACAACTTAATTCAATCAAGCTCGGCGTACATTTTCGCTTTGTAGCGTCAGGCACTCTTGGGGGAGTTATCGCTTCCTTATCGCTCATCCCCTACGCTCTACGGTGCTGGTGGTGTCCAGTTACCTCGGTATTAGCAAGTAAATCTTGTTATATAAGTTTGTAGAAAACTTACAAATTTATCTAAAAGACGACTTTGTTCTCAGCTTTCACCGATTTTGCCTGATTTTTATACGTGAGGCAAGTATTATAAAATACCACACGGGTTTAATCCATATCTACCCAAACGATGTTCTACTTCATCAGTACCAACTTCAGGATAGTATTTTTTTATCCATTGTCCGGCTTTTCCTTGCTCGTAAGCTTGCAAAAAGTCTTTTTTGATTTCTGGTGTATTTAATAAATCAGCATTAGCTCTAGCAACTGCTTCACCAGCCCATTGAATTGCTCCTTCACCACTGTAATATTGTTTACGTACAGCAGCAATGGATTCTTCTAAGGTTGGTTTGTGGTGAAAGACTCGGCTATGGTTGGCCATTCTCAGAGAATCGCGTTCTGGATCTATACGCCAGTTACCTTCTGCGTCTTGTTGCCATAAGTTATCTTTAGCAGTTGCGCCTTGTTCATCTTCAGAAATGAATTGTCTCATACCCGCGCTTCTGCGGATATTGCCAGCAACAATAGTGACAGCAGCTTCATCAATTAATAAGCAGCATTCAACTGAGTTTAATTGTCTGCCTATTGCCTTATTGAGAATAGAGGCGCAACGCTGATACAATCCAGGTAATTTCACAGGATTAGCCATGCCGCCAAAGCCTTTGAGGGTTTCCCCAGATTGGCGCACATCGCTAATATCAACAATTACCTGAACGTCACCTGTAAAGCGTTCATCTGTAGAAAGTTCTAAAAGAGTTTGATAGGATTTTACCCAACCTTCCCGGCTGTCTCCAACGTGGATAGTAGCGGTGTTAGCTTCTATATGGGTTTGTGTAAATTCACGACGCTGTGCTTGGGGTGTGCTGCCAATTTCACCTGTGATGGTGATATTGAGGCGATTACGGATAGGGGGAAGTTGATTAATATACTGTGGTTCGATGATCGCACCTGTACCACAGCCCATCATGGCTAGGTCCATCATCAATCCAAAGGCACTCCAGTCTATAAGGTTGGTAGAGGTGCAGTTATAAGCACCGGAGAAGTTTTTGGGTTTGGTTAACCAATTTGTACCACCAACCCACATCCAGCGCCCACTGGGGAGGGATTTCATGTTTCGCTGCATCTTGTCTAAAATGGCAGCTTCTTCACGGGTGAGTTTTCCCAGTTCTACTAAACCGCGTAAAGTGCGATCGCACACCTGATCCCATGTTTCTCTCAAACCTGCATCTGTCCGACGGCTGTAGGTTCTAAAAAACACTGGATTGGCTGCTGGAGCAGATTCTGGAAAAGTTGCACCCTGACGTTGACGTTCAAGTTCTCGAACCATGATGAAGTATGATTGCTTATGGACAAACTATGACTATACGCCAAGTAGATTTAAGATTAAAGATTGAAAATTTTACTACTTTGCGCTATAGCTTAGTCTGTGCCAATTATAACTATATTTTTGTTTTTAGGTTAAGTATAAGACCCTGACAGTGCATTATCAGGGTATTAGAATCTCAACTTTTTATCTGTCAGTTTTCGTAGAATAGGCTATCTGTGTAATAATGCTGTTTGTGTAATTTTTGCGTTGACTATTCATCAAGCAGAGATAGTCAGTAAAGATGCCAATTCATTTGTATTAGTTACAACTTGATTTAATTGCTCACTGAAATAGATAACCTCATAATTAGGTGCAAGTTCTTTTTGCAGTTGTTTCCACAAACTAATCCCTTCTTGTTCAAAAGCTGCTGCTGCTTCTGGACTCAAATCAGGTGAATTACCAGGATCTTGCCAATTTAATGTGGCATTATAAGCAGTTGCCCATTTTCTCAAATGGTTAATGGTTTCTTGGCTGAGGGGCAGTTTGGCTGGGTCAATGTTACCAACTTTGTCAGCATCTGCCCACCATAAAGGGTCGCACCCATAATCAGCCATTAGTTTAATTTTTATTGCCATAGCTACTACGGTGGAATTATGGTAATGAGGCTGGATTAGCTCCAACTATATAACCATTATCGCCTACTGTCACTGCTATATACTGCTTTTTTCCATTAAAGTTTACTTCATAGATTTTTCTTCGAGGTTCTACTGTTCCTTGATAAGCAAGAAACATTCCACTGATTACAGCAGCCATAACAACATCGGCAATTTCATCTTCAGAAATTCCACGTTTGGCAAAGTCTTCTTGATGTTTATCCAAAATGTGTAATAGTCCACTTCCTCTTTTACCAGGTTTTCCTTCTTCTAAAAAGACTATTTTGCCATCATCTTGTTTAGCAATCTTGACTATTTTTTCAGGGGTATGTTTAATGCCAAGTTGGACAAGTTCAGAAATCAAGACTAATTTTTCAGCACTATTCATTTACATATCTCCTGAAACTAAGGATAAGTTTTGTTCAACTAAACCTCGTAAAGTGCGATCGCATACTTCATCCCAGAACTCTCTTAACCCGGCTGGTGTACGACGGCTGTAAGTTCTAAAAAACACAGGATTGGCTGCTGGGGCAGTTTCGGGAAAAGATGCACTCTGGCGTTTACGTTCCAGTTCTTGAACCATAATAAAGTCCTGTTGCTGACTAACAGACTAAGACTATACGCCAAGTTGATGTAAGATACAAACTTGCTATGATTGTACAATCTCAATAGGGAGCATCCCAATTTTGAAAAAATAAACTTGTCCACTGCAAAATCTCTCTAAAACTTTCTTTCCTTCGTGTCTTTCGTTTCTTCGTGGTTCGTTTATTTCATGTCTTGGACTCAATAAAAAAATAAACTTACACATTTGGGATGCTACCTCTAAATAAGAGGTAAAGACTAAGACTATACGCCAAGTAGTTGTAGTATGGAAGATTGCTAAATTTACCACTTTGTAATATTTTATATAATATGTAACATTTTTGTATTTAATGACCATAAAAACATTTACAAAGTTGGTTAAGTCAAGTGCAAGATTAATTTATTACTGTTCAGATCCCCGAATTTTCAAGATAATTCAATGATTTATTCTATATTGATAGAAGTCGGGGATCTCAAAAATAGTAGATTTTAAATTAAAATTATATAACAAACAAATAAAAGTCAAATTACCAAAATATTACAGTAATAATAATGTCATTAGCACCTTGGCGAAGTCTTATTACCCGCGCCCTTCATCAAAACCGCAGCCTCGTTTATTCCCGCTATGTGCAATTAGCAACAGTGCGAGAAAATGGTTTTCCTGCTAATCGTACCGTCGTGTTTCGCGGCTTTCTAGACGATACCAATCAGCTAAAATTTATTACCGATATTCGTAGTGAAAAAGCTGAACAAATATCAAAACAACCAGCAGCGGAAATTTGCTGGTATTTTCCTAACACCAGAGAACAATTTCGGATTACTGGAAAATTAACTTTAATTACTGCTAATTCTCACCCCAATTTGCAACCAGCAAGAATCAAAATGTGGCAAGAATTAAGTGATGCAGCTAGGTTACAATTTGCTTGGCCTACTCCTGCTGACATGAGAATACAAACACCAGAAGCTTTTATACCACCAGCACCAGACAATATTGAACCATTAGAAAATTTTTGTTTATTATTACTTGAACCAGTAAAAGTAGATCATTTAGAATTGCGGGGTGAACCACAAAATAGATGGGTTTACTACTACAATGAAAACCAAGAATGGTTGACTGAAGCAATAAACCCATAATTTTGATTTTTGGTTTTTTAAATTCCCGCACCATCAAAAAATTCTTGAATCTGTTTATCTCTGATATTACAAAAATTGTGTTCTTTTGGTAATTCATCTTCTGGAAAGAATTTACCCACTAAAACCGGAGTTTTGGCGGGAGTTTGTAAAGCTTGAATTTGTGCTTCTAAGGCTTCAATACGGTCAACTAAGGTGCGAATTACTTGGGCTTCTGAGTCTGGTAAATTGCTGTGTTCTAGAGGTGCAACCCGGACTCCTGAACGGTAGATAATGCGACCAGGAACACCGACAACGGTACAACTAGATGGTACATCTCTCAACACCACTGAACCTGCACCAATGCGGACATTATCACCAATTTCGATATTTCCTAAAACTTTTGCACCGGCACCAACGACGACATTTTCGCCTAATGTGGGGTGACGTTTACCGCTTTCTTTACCTGTTCCCCCCAGGGTGACACCTTGATAAATTAGGGCGTAGTTACCGATAATGGCTGTTTCCCCAATTACTACTCCCATTCCGTGATCAATAAATACACCTTCACCAATTGTAGCCCCTGGGTGAATTTCTACACCTGTTAAAAACCGGGCAATGTGAGAAATCAAGCGGGGGAAAAAGGGAAGACCAAGACGACGCAACCAGTGTGCAAAGCGGTGGAAAACTAGGGCTTGCAAACCTGGATAGCAAAACAAAACCTCCAACCAATTCCGGGCTGCGGGGTCACGTTCAAAGATGATGCGAAAATCGGTACGGAGTCTAGAGAACATTGAGATAGTACCCTTGATAGCACAACAAGCTACTCTCTCATATTATCGTGACTTGGTAATTAGGGATTGGTAATTGGTAATTGGTAATTGGTAATTGGTAATTGGTAATTGGTAATTGGTAATTGGTGATTGGGGACTAAATCATCTATGCCTTAGTATCTAAGGCTTCTGGACTGTTAAAGTGGAGTTAATTCTGATTTGTTAATGCAGTTGTAAGAATACTCCGCTTTTGAGTGTTCCTGGTTCGCTGCTATAACTACTCACTGTCAGGGATTTTAAATTATCAAAAAGTGGCTTACCCAATACTTCTGCAAATTTTATCAAAGGTAATTGACGTTTGAGAAGATTTTGACTATTTTCCCAGTCTAGATAAATATACCCTTGGTTGGGTTGGGGAATTGTCGCAATACTATTTTTAAATTGGGGATTTTCTAGGAGAGATTTTTGCTTTTGACTCAAAACTGCTGTTAGCGTCTTTAAATCAGAACTGAAAATTTCATAATTATCTAAGGTTGTATGCACTCCTTTAACTTTTGTGTCCACATTAATAGATGTGTTATTTTCACTTGTGGCTGTAATTTTTGTCCAAGCTGCTATTTTTTGTTGATCTAAAGTTAGGGAACTAAGGTTAAAACCACTTCTACTGGCAATATTATTTAAATGTGTGATTCCTGCTGCTAATTCTGGGGTTTTTTCGATAACAAATAACCAATGAGGGGTTGTATTTTCTGAATTGGGTAATAAGGCTAAGGCGTATTCTCCCGTTATCCAATTGAAAATATCTTCGCTAAAGTTTAAATTCCAATTGTTTTGGATTTTTACTAAGGGTTGTAGTAATCGAGAAATACCTTCTTCACTAGAACCGTAAATGCTTGCTGTTACTTGTTTCCACAGTTTTGCTATATCGCTATTACCTAATTTATTCAAATTTGTGCCAGCGATCGCTAAAGCTGTTGATTCTGGAATATACTGTAATGCTCCTACAGATTGAGATAGGGGTAAAGATGAAGGTACAACTGGGGAATTTGTTAAAAATGTACTTTCTGTGAGCAACCCTTGGGAATTTAAAACGAAGGAGAGAATTTGGCTATTATAAGTTGATTCTGCCAATTCTAATCCTTGCCATTTACCAACTTCTGGTAAATTCAAGAAAGTTACAGCTACAGCATTTTTAGAGATTTGTTGAGTAGCTTTTTGATATTCTAGAGAACTAATTAAGTTTAAATCTGGTGCTTGTAAATTATTAATTGCTTCTTTGATAACTTGAGGATGATTAGCCAGCAAAACAAAATTATTAACAACTGCACCTGCTAAACTATTTTGGGTTTTTAAGTCTGGTGCATATTCGGGATGATCAGAAATAACCTTGACACCTTTGTAACGTTCAATTCCTAAATTAGTCCCACTAAAAGCCCGGTTAGAAAATAATAATTCCAAAAACTCACGGCTTTTCTCTGGTTTTGTAGTTGCAAGTGCCATTAAATACCCGGTTTGTAGTCCGTTGTCTGGATCACGGTCTATATCTATGGTAGTTGCAGCTAGGGTAATTTCATCACCCAACCAGGGTTTAAGATCATTTGAATAATCTATATTATTTTTTGCCAATAGACTATTTTTGAGTTGAGAAAATTCTCCTTTTGCTGCTATTGTCTGTAACCCGTCGGGATTGACCAATAATGATACCATTGCTGGTGAAGACTTGGAGACAAATATAGCCGCAGCGGGTTGAGAGTTGCGAACGACAAGACTAACTGGACTTTTCCCCGAAAACCAGGAGAATTTAGCTACACAAACTAGCACAAGCGTGATTATGCCAGCTATAAGGAAACCAAGTTTAATATTTTTTGTTAAGTGTTGACTGTTCACATTCTTTATATTTTTTAGTTTTTCTGCAAACATGAATAGTATAGGATTTTTTAGAAAAACTGCATGACAAATACATCATTTGATCAACCCTTTTCCGAAATTACTGTTGAGGAACTAGCCAAACGTCTTTCCAGTAATGAAGGAACGCTTCAGTTAATAGATGTGCGTGAACCCCAGGAAATTGCTTTATCACGGCTAGATGGTTTTGTCAATCTTCCTTTGAGTGAATATGAGCAATGGAGTGAACAAGTGCCTATCCGCTTTGATATTCATGCAGAAACTCTTGTTCTCTGTCATCATGGTATCCGCTCTGCTCAGATGTGTGGGTGGTTAGTTACTCAAGGATTTACAAATGTTAAAAATATTAAGGGTGGAATTTCCGCTTATTCGATTTTAGTTGATCCTTCTGTGCCGCAATATTAGGAAATTGTAGGGGCGCAGGAATTATCTGCGCTCAAAGTTCAAATTCATCGAGTTTAACTCTCTTCTAAAGGTCGTTCTAAGATTAATTTATAATATCCAAAAGCTTCCCCTTTAGGACTGACAGTAAAAGGCATTAAAAGACCAGCGATTGAATTTCTAATTAAATATTTAGGTAACAAATAAATAAGTATTTTCACTTGCCAAGACAAGGAAAAAAGTTTCCAGGATAATTTTTGTAATTTTAATAATGTCGGCTGAATTGCTAAAGAAATATCTTCAATAGTTTGAATTTGAAAGCCAATTGACTGGACGATAGCATTCCAATCATTAATTTCTGAAAATCCATGACGAACTGCCATTGATATTTCTACAAGTTGAGTTGCGGTTTGCAGTAATTTAGGGAGTTGTGTAAACTTAATTTTACGATAACCATCGAAGATAATTAATTGTCCACCTGGACGCAGCACCCGAAAAATTTCTGCCAGTGGTGTTTCTGCTTCAGAGGCGTGACATAAACACTCAAAGGCAAAAACAATATCAAAGGATTGATCTAAAAAGTTTAGGCGATTAAAGTTACCTTCTTGAAAAGATAGATTAGCAAATTTATCGGCTTTGCGACGTGCTATTTTAATATGCGATGGTGTTAAATCAATGCCAGTGAAATGTACTTCTGGATACTGCTGGGCTAAAAAACAGCTATTAAATCCTTTACCACATCCTAATTCTAAAACGGTCTTGGCATCAAGTTTACGAATTTGTTCAGCAACTACTCGTGGTTGAGCATAATAACCATCTGGATCAAATATACCATCAGGGTTTAATGCCATGTGGATAGCATCTTGTCCAGAGTGATAGATTTGATAACCCCACTCGCTTTGGGTGTAGTAAGATATGGTAGCATCTGCATCAAATTCTTTTAAAACAGCCTCACAATCAAAAAGCCCGTCAATTTTGGCGATCGCATCTGCTAAAGTTAGTTGACTAGTCTGTGGAGCATACTCTGGTTTTGATCCCCCAGTCAGTAGTTTAATAATGATATTTTTCAAGAATTTATTTGCTGCCATAAGTATTTGCAAAAATATGATTAAATTACTATAGCAGTCCTATTGCGTAACTGTCAGCATTCAGCTATCAAATAAACATTTCCCTAGTACACAATGGCGTAAGTCAATCAACCATTAAAAATTTGACAAAAGCTTGTGTAATCTGCTTTTTTAATTTTTAATTTTTAATTTTTAATTCCGCACTGCGGTACTAGCCTTTTTTTCATGTTCTCCAGCATGATTCTAGGCGGTTGGAGATTAATTAGGTTGAAAACCACATCTATTTTTTTTGTTTTGGTTTATCGGTGTCAAGGTTAATTTGCTGCTTAATATTTCTTAATATAACTTTCTTGACTGAATTGACATAGATTAATGTATAATCACAAAAGAGACAAATAAAAGAACTAACCAATAAGCCGAAAAGCTTACTGCATTGGAATTTCGGGGTTATAGCGCAGTTGGTAGCGCACCTCAATGGCATTGAGGGGGTCAGCGGTTCGAATCCGCTTAGCTCCATTAGATTATAATATTTTCAAGTTTAGCTTTCTGTGACTTTACCCATAACTTTGCCGCGACGGCAAACTTATGCTTCCAATAGAAATTGGCAAAGTTATGGTTCCAATTCATGGGTAATTTTTAAGCTTCATAAGACCTCGCGGTAAGTGGGAAACGAGCGCGTCTTTAGACCTGAGAGGGAAACGGCACGAGGGATTTTAATCCCTGTGGTATGTTAGAATTAAATTGTGAGTAAGAACAAAAAACATCTACGTGTTGAAGCATCCT
>NZ_JAQMTJ010000265.1:0-3134 GCF_028330815.1 Dolichospermum lemmermannii CS-548 | reverse complement strand
TAGGTTCAACAGGGTTTTATCTTGCTCACGAGTTAAAAATACCCTTAAACGAGCGCCCATATTTTAATCACCTCAGTAGATTGATTTTCCGTATTTACTTATCTTTACATAGTTTGATTTCTTTGCGCCGACTTACTTAAACTTTTAACCAATCAATTTAATGATGATATGTGGCGAATTATGCGGGGTGGTTTACCATGCTTGGAAACTACATCAAGCTGTCTAGAACAATTACAGAATAAATCAGTTGCAGATTCACCATTGCTAAAAGAATTGGATACCAGAATCCAAGAAGCAACTAGCAAAATAGATGAGGCTAGGGCTAAAAATGCCAAAACTGTAAAACTCTCTATATTAACTCCAGCTTTACAATATTTACTCGGACCGACTCCCACCGCTGGCAAACCTCAAGAGGGGAACGGATTAATTGATAATTTATTGGGAATATTTAATGGTAAAACTGGACTAATTAACGGATTAATTAATGTTATTGGTGTACCCTTATTTACAGCTTCTCAAGGGACAAATACAGAAGCTAATAGAAATGCGATCGCTATCTCCGACCTGCAAATTAAAGTAGCTGAATTACAACGCGCCCGCGCCCAATTAGCAGATACTATCAGAGAGAAAGTAGCGATCGCTTTGGTGAAATTCGATGAGGGGAGAAC
Source organism: Dolichospermum lemmermannii CS-548 (assembly GCF_028330815.1). Taxonomy (NCBI): domain Bacteria; kingdom Bacillati; phylum Cyanobacteriota; class Cyanophyceae; order Nostocales; family Aphanizomenonaceae; genus Dolichospermum; species Dolichospermum lemmermannii. Next base: position 2,466 of record NZ_JAQMTJ010000265.1, on the reverse strand, counting down.
TGATTTTCAAATCGCCCAAGTTGTGGGAGCAAGGGCTATTGATCAATTTAAAGTATTTGAGCTACGTTACATTAGGGGGAACAACGATACTGAGGGATATTTAGCAAAGCAATCGGAACTTGATAAAGTCAAGGCTAATACTTATGGTTCTTGGGGGAAAATGCGGCGATTCCTACGGAGCGCTTCGCTATCGCTATTTGAAATAAAGCTGTTAGTGCTGGGTGTAAAAAATGCAGAAATTTAACCCACATTCCGCACCCCCTGGTGTCACAATCGGTAATTTCGGATTTTTGAATACCTTTGAGGATAATTTTGATACAAAATAGTCTAAATCTTAGGTGGCAATAGCGAAGCACTGCTGCAAGCAGTTCGCCAATCTCGAATCCCCAAACGACGATTTTTCGTTGTGTGACAGTTTAGGGTGCGGAACGTGGGATGTATAGTGCTACTTCAAGGTAAATTAGTCTCATGGTCTTGACAATTGTAAGTATCTATGTCACTGTAGTGAGCAAGGTTTTTGTCACAAATATAGATAATTTATTGACTGACAGTAATATATGATTAGGATTATACGAGGTCTCGTTGAACCAAGAATCCCCGTGTCTTTAGACCGGGGGAGTGTCAATGCACTATTAACCGTTGGGAGAATGGGCGATCACGAAGCGCGACCTAGAAATCGCGGCCTTCACCTATGGCTATGGACAGGATAAAACAGAAACTTGATGAGATCGGGGAACAGGGAAAAACCTTGTTAGAGAAATGCAATAAATAAGGTGTTGAAGACTATAATTCTACTACATCAGCCCTCTCTTCATCCCCTTTTTTTGGCTACAGTACAGTATTGATATTTTCGCGTAGCGGTACTAGTCCTTCCGATATAGGCGCTCTAGATGTTTGATTTTTTCACAATCTTTTTGACCTTATCATCCCCCATTTAGTCCAATAAAGGAAAGTTAACCTCACATGAACCCCATTAAATCTATAGATGACCTTTCTCTGAATCAAACACTAGTAATTGCAGTAGAAGAGGTACAGCAATATCTCAGGAAATTTGCCATCAGTTCGGAGTTTATAGGTAAGATGCGCTTGTCCTTTGGGGAAAGTTTTGAGGTGGAAGTTGCCCTAAACTTGGCACAGGCTTGGCAGAATCAAGATTTTAGCGTTATACCAACCATTGAATTCCTCTCTTCGGCACAATTGCATGGGGCAAATGGGGCGTATGCGGCGGCGACGGGAAGGATTTATCTGTCGGAAGAGTTTGTCACGCAGCATCAGGAGGATTTAGCAGCAATAGTCAATCTGGTGCTGGAGGAGGTGGGACATCGGCTTGATGGGTTGCTCAATACGGTGGATAGCGCGGGGGATGAGGGGGCAATTTTCTCAGCTTTGGTGCAAGGGGAAAGTCTCTCTGAAGAAGTTTTACGGACTTTGAAGTTAGAAGATGACAGAGCAATTATCACTTTGAATGGACAGGCGATAAGCATTGAACAACAGAATTTTACGGGAGATGCAGGAAATAACAATATTACGGGAACAATTGGGGATGATTTGATTGAAGGGTTAGGAGGTAATGATACCCTCAATGGTGAAGCTGGTAACGATACCATAGATGGTGGTATTGGTAACGACACTCTGAATGGAGGGACAGGAAATAATATTTACCTGTTTGGAAAAGGCGATGGACAAGATACCATTAACTTCTACGGTGACAGTACAGCAGGAAAACTGAATACCCTGCAATTCAAAGCAGGTGTATTACCTTCAGAAGTCATAGTTACACAGGTATATGACAACTATTTTGGCTATCAAGCATTGCAATTGAGCATTGCGGGAACAACTGATAGTGTGAAAGTGATTGGGTTCTTCTATAACTATGACCCCAATGATAGCAGTAACCCGCTACAACAAGTCAGATTTGATGATGGCACGGTTTGGAATCTAGCAACTTTAGTCGCCAGATCTTTAGTAACCACAGATGGCAATGATACTATCGTTGGCACAAATGCTGATGAAACCTTATCCGGTGGTTTAGGAAATGACAGTATTGGTGGTGCAGGGGGTAATGATAACCTCAGTGGTGATGAAGGAAATGACACCCTCAGTGGCGGAGAGGGAAATGACATCCTCAACGGTGGTGTCGGCAGCGATAACCTGAGTGGGGACAATGGAGACGATAACCTCAGTAGCGGAGATGGCAACGATAACCTCAGTGGCGGAAATGGAAATGATATCCTCAACGGTGGTATAGGAAATGATAACCTCGATGGAGGAACGGGGAATGATACCCTAGATGGTGGCACAGGAATTGATACCCTGAATGGGGGAACAGGAAATAATGTTTACCTGTTTGGAAAAGGCGATGGACAAGATACCATCAACCCGTACTATGACACTACAGCAGGAAAACTGAATACCTTACAATTCAAAGCAGGTGTATTACCTTCAGAAGTCATAGTTACACAGGTA
>NZ_JAQMTJ010000264.1:0-42426 GCF_028330815.1 Dolichospermum lemmermannii CS-548 | reverse complement strand
GAAGAAGAGAAGAATAGTATTGAATCTGGTCAAGTGATAGGTTTTTGCTGATTTCAACCCTTATTCCTTGCACCTGATTCACCTTTTTTACCTTCAAACTCTTGATATATCTCAGTTCTAGGTTTATTCAGCAGCCCCTAATTACTAATTCTTAATCAGAAATTATTTCTAGTTGTATATCCCTCACCAGAACTATTTTGTTAAATTATTATTTTCGTAGGCAACCACAGAGGTCAGGAAGAAATGGGTGTCGAGTCAACCGCTGATGAAATTGTGAAAATGCCGTCTAATGGGCATAAAGCTGAATTGAAACGCCAAAAACAGAAGCAACTACTAGTCCCTAGTCCAATTACGGGAGATTTACCTCTACCTTGGAAAATTGAGAATAGTGAAGACCTGTACCGGATTGAAGGTTGGGGAAAGCCTTATTTTTCGATTAATGCGGCTGGTCATGTGACTGTCTCCCCCAAGGGTGAACGTGGTGGGTCATTAGACTTGTTCGAGTTGGTAAATGCTTTAAAGCAGCGTAATTTGGGGCTACCCATGTTAATCCGGTTTTCCGATATTTTGGAAGACCGAATTGAGCGATTAAATGCTTGTTTTGCCAAAGCGATCGCTCGCTATAACTATCCTGGGGTATATCGGGGAGTATTTCCCGTTAAGTGCAATCAACAACGCCACCTGATCGAAGATTTAGTGAGATTTGGTAAACCCCATCAATTTGGTTTAGAAGCAGGTTCTAAGCCAGAATTAATGATTGCTCTAGCCTTGTTGGATACGCCAGGCGCATTGTTAATTTGCAACGGCTACAAAGACCAGGAATACATCGAAACAGCGATGTTAGCCCAGAAACTAGGACAAACACCAGTGATCGTCCTAGAGCAAATTGAAGAGGTGGATTTGGCCATTGCGGTCAGCCGTCAATTAGGCATTAAACCCATCTTGGGAGTAAGAGCGAAATTAAGTACCCAGGGAATGGGGCGTTGGGGAACTTCCACAGGCGATCGCGCTAAGTTTGGCTTGACAATTCCCGAAATTATGGAAGCTGTGGAAAAATTAGGTGCAGCCGACTTACTCGGTTCTTTGCAGTTATTACACTTTCACATTGGTTCTCAAATCTCTGCTATCAATGTCATTAAAGATGCCATCCAAGAAGCCAGCCGCATTTATGTGGAGTTGGCCATGCTGGGGGCAGATATGAAATATTTAGACGTTGGTGGTGGCTTGGGTGTAGATTACGACGGCTCTCAAACCAACTTCTACACCTCGAAAAACTACAATATGCAAAACTATGCTAACGACATCGTGGCAGAGTTAAAAGATACCTGTGATGAAAAGCATATTCCCGTACCAACATTAGTGAGTGAAAGTGGCCGGGCGATTTCTTCCCACCAATCGGTTTTAATCTTTGATGTTCTCAGCACCAGCGATGTCCCCCTTGATCCCCCTTCTCCTCACCAAGAGGGAGAATCCCCAATCATTAAATATCTCTGGGAAACCTACCAATCCATCAACAAAGAAAATTACCAAGAGTTCTATCACGATGCGGCTCAATTCAAAGAGGAAGCCATCAGTCGTTTTAACTTAGGAATTTTGCGCCTCAAGGAACGCGCTAAAGCCGAGCGTCTTTACTGGGCTTGTTGTCAAAAAGTTTTAACTCTCATCCGTCAGGAAGAATACGTACCTGATGAGTTGGAAGACCTAGAAAAAATCATGGCTTCCATTTACTATATCAATCTTTCCGTGTTTCAATCAGCACCGGACTGTTGGGCGATAGATCAACTATTTCCCATTATGCCTATACATCGTCTGGATGAAGAACCAACCCGGAGAGGAATTTTAGCGGATCTAACCTGTGATAGTGATGGGAAAATAGACCGCTTCATAGATTTGCGAGATGTCAAATCAGTGTTAGAACTGCACGAATTTGAGCCGGGGAAACCTTATTATCTGGGAATGTTCCTGAATGGAGCGTACCAGGAAATTATGGGGAATTTACATAATCTCTTTGGTGACACTAACGCTGTTCACATTAATTTAACACCCAAAGGTTATCAAATTGAACACGTTGTCAAGGGCGATACCATGAGTGAAGTTCTGAGCTACGTCCAGTATGATGCTGAGGACATGATAGAAAACATTCGCCAACGGTGTGAGCGAGCTTTAGAAGAACGGCACATTACTATAGCGGAATCTCAGCGACTACTACAAACTTACGAGCAAAGTTTACAACGGTATACTTACTTGAATAGTTAATAGTCAGTTGTCAGTTGTCAGTGGTCAGTGGTCAGTGGTAAAGAAAAACAACGGATAACGGACAACGGACAACTGACAACTGTACGGGCGAAGCATTTGGAGAACTATTTTTGGCAATGACCGATAATTTATCTTCCAAATGCTTCGCCCCTACTGACAACGAATAACTGACAACGAACAACTGACAACTAACTAATTAACATTTGCTCCCAATAATTCAGCGATCGCTTGGTGTTCTAAAGGTATTTCTGAAGGTCGAGTTTGGCGAGCATCAGTAATTAGCCAATCTAAAGCCGCAGCTTGCACATCAATAGATGCTCCCGTCTTATCTACACAGTAACGCCCAAACACCAGCTTATCTACTAAGCGGACTCCTGGAGCTAAACGCGACCATTCAAAAATTACACTGTTGTCTACAGTAGCCCCACTACAAATCCAGCAATTTGGACCAATCATTGCTGGTCCAATAATTTTTGCCCCATCTTCGATTTTGGTCATTCCCCCAATATAAACAGGTCCAGTGATATCAACTTTATCCCAATTTACAGATACATTTAAACCAGTAAAAATACCGGGAGCGACTTCATGTCCGGGGATTTGGACATTTTTAATTTCTCCTGATAAAACACCACGAATTGCTCGCCAATAATCGGGAACTTTACCAATATCTACCCATTCAAAATCCATGGGAATAGCATAAAAAGAGGCGTTATCTGCTACAAGTTGGGGGAATAACTGGCTACCAATGTCATATTCCACTCCAGAGGGTATATATTTAAACACTTCTGGCTCGAAAATATAAATACCTGTATTGATATTAGTGCTAAGGGCTTCTTCTGTTGAAGGTTTTTCTTGGAAAGCTTGAACGCGATTATTTTCGTCAGTAACCACCACACCGTAGCTAGAAACCTCTTCTTTGGGAACTGATTTGGTGATGATAGTAGCGATCGCCCCTTTGGATTTATGCCACTTTACCGCCGCAGTTAAATCTAAATCAATTAAGGCATCACCACATAACACTACAAATGTGTCATCAAAAAATGGTGAGAAGTCTTGAATCCGCCGCATACCTCCGGCCGAACCAATAGCTTCGCCGACGAGTTTACCATCATCATCAATTTTACCTTCAAAAGAATAGGCAATCTGCACTCCAAACCGCTGACCATCACGGAAATAACTTTCTATTTCTTCCGCCAAATGGCTGACATTGACCATAATTTCGTCAAATCCATGTTGGCGCAATAACTCCAGTAAAAATTCCATAACCGGCTTTTGCAGAATAGGAATCATGGGTTTGGGAATTGTATATGTGATGGGACGGATACGAGTACCCTTTCCCGCTGCAAGAATCATCGCTTTCATAAAATTTTATTCCTTAGTCAGTTGTTAGTTGTTAGTAGGGGCTAAGCATTTGGAAGATAAATTATCGGTCATTGCCAAAAATAGTTCTCCAAATGCTTCGCCCGTACAGTTGTCAGTGAACAGGTCAAGATAATTCATTAGGTTGTTGGTAACTGTTTTTATTCTCACTGCTAACTACTTAATTACTTCTCAAACAAAATCCTCCGGATTTCATAACAATAAATATGTAGAAAAATCTATAAGTAAGTCGGCACGATAAAATCAATATACATTTTTTTCGTAAAAACCCTTAAATAACCTATCTATAGGTATTTGTCGAATTTACATTTCGTTACATATGTTGATTGTTTAACGCCAACTTACTTAGTGTCGGATCTTTACTAACTTTGAGGTTAATTACTACCTGAAAATTAGCGAAGATACTGCACAATATTTTTCTGCCAAATTTGTGATGTTTTACCAGAAAATTTGATATTTTTACGATTACTTTTCAGAAAAATTTATCCACATTTAAATCTTACCAATTACCAATCACCAATTACCAATCACCAATTACCAATCACCAATTACCAATTACCAATTACCAATCACCAATTACCAATCACCAATTACCAATCATCAAGGAGTATAACTAAATATGAGTAATCTCAACCCATCTTACACTACTAAACAACTGTTGGCTGGTTATGCTGGAATTATTTTTGGTGGATTTGGGCTGCATAAATTTATTCTTGGTTACACATCAGAAGGTTTTATTATGTTAGCAATTTCTGTAATTGGTGGCTCTTTTACCTACGGATTTACATTGATAGTTATGCAAATCGTTGGTTTGATTGAAGCCATGATTTACTTCAATAAACCCCATGAAGAATTTGTTAATACTTATTTTGTGAATAAGCAAGGTTGGTTTTAGAAAGTTTATTAATTAATTGAAATTGATATGCAAATTATCAAACACAACCAAATTCACTTACTCATTTTACTAATAATGAGTATGGGATATTTCAGCATCGTATCAGATTGGGAAATTAATTATTTCTGCAAAAGCCTGATTTTGATGTTACCAATACAATTAACGGCTGTAATTTACACAGCTAAAAGCAAACTATGATTTTTGTGATTTAAATGATTTTTAGGATTTTGGTGAAAGTGGCAGATTTCGCTTAACCTCAAAAATAACATCTGAACTATGATTTTTGTGATTTTGAGGATTTTGAGGATTTTGGGGAGTTGGGGAAACTTAATATTGTTCACTTAGTCAAAGTGGCAGATTTGGCTTAAGAGACTTCCAATTTAAAAAATATCCCAAAATTTCTTGTAGTGCGGGCATCTTGCCCGCTAATAATACAAGGACGGGCAGGATGCCCATCCCACAAAATTGGATCATTTTTTTTGTGAAGTTCTCTAACCTCAAAGTAAAGACGCTAGTTATTAAGCGCTAAACTAACAAGAACGAACCTAAAAACTGGCCATGCAACTGATCCCCAAATCTGAAATAGTTATAGAATCTGCCCCTCCCACAAAAATACTTAACTCAGAGAAAATTATTTTAGATGTTGGAGGGATGAGGTGTGCTGGATGTGTTAATGCGGTAGAAAAACAGCTTATTCAGCATCCAGAAGTTAAAAGCGTTTATGTTAACCTCGCAACAGAAGTCGCAGTCGTAGAGGCGGAAATTGGTACTGTAGATGCAGAGGCGTTAGTTCAGGGATTAACGGCTACAGGATTTCCTAGCCAATTACGGACGGCTAAAGGTGCTGGTGATAAATCTGCAATCCCTAACCCAGAAGTAAGACAACGCCAAGAAATGCAGGGGATAGTTAGACAGTTAGGAATTGCTAGTTTACTACTGTTACTATCGGGAATTGGTCATTTTGGTAATATTGGATCTGTTATTTTTCCCTTTTTAAATGACATTTGGTTTCATTGTGGACTGGCTACTATCGCCATTATTATTCCTGGTAGACCAATTTTAGTGGAAGGTTGGCTAGGTTGGCGACGGGGTGCGCCGAATATGAATACCCTCATTGGTTTGGGAACTCTAACAGCCTATATTGCCAGTTTGGTGGCGTTATTGTTTCCCCAAATGGGTTGGGAATGCTTTTTTGATGAACCGGTGATGATGTTGGGTTTTATTCTTTTGGGGAGAACTTTAGAAAAACAGGCTAGAGTCCGTGCGGCTAAAGCGTTTCGCCAATTGTTAGCTTTAGTGCCGCAAACAGCCCGGTTAATTATTAATCCAGAATCGGAAAAATTGATTGCTGGGGCTAATATTATGGAAATTCCGGCGGAACAGGTGCGTGTGGGTGAATGGTTGCAGGTGTTACCGGGGGATAAAATTCCGGTAGATGGTGAAGTGCGCTTTGGACAAACTACCATAGATGAATCCATGCTGACAGGGGAATCTGTACCCGTGATGAAGCAAGCAGGAGATACTGTGACTGGAGGCACTTTAAATCAGTCAGGAGCGATCGCTATTCAAGCTACTCGCACTGGTGATGATACAATTCTAGCCCAAATTGTGGCTTTGGTAGAAGCTGCCCAAACTCGCAAAGCCCCAGTTCAAAAATTAGCAGATACGGTGGCTGGATATTTTACCTATGGTGTCTTAACAGCGGCTGGTTTAACCTTCCTATTTTGGTATTTGTTGGGAACTCACCTTTGGCCAGATGTGACGATGACTGGTGGCATGATCATGGCTCACAATATGGGACATAATCCCCAGCATTTAATCCCCCATACCCAATATTCTGCCCTGTTAATTAGTTTAAAATTAGCGATCGCTGTTATGGTAGTTGCTTGTCCCTGTGCTTTAGGATTAGCTACCCCTACAGCCATCTTAGTGGGAACAGGTATGGGTGCAGAACGGGGATTATTAATCAAAGGTGGCGACGTTTTAGAAAAAGTCCATAAACTAGACACGGTAGTTTTTGATAAAACCGGAACTCTCACCACAGGTAAACCCACCGTAACTGATTGTCTAGTTATTGCCGAATCAACTTTACCATTATCTCTCATTCAACTAGCCGCAGCCGTAGAAAGCGGTACTTATCATCCCCTCGCTACAGCCATTCAGCAAGAAGCCAAACGCCAAGATCTAGCTATTCCCCATGCTGTAGAATTCCATACTGAACCAGGTATGGGCGTATCCGCTGTCGTTGAGGGAAAAAAAGTTCTTTTAGGTAACTGGGAATGGTTTAATTACCACCAAGTCAATATTACTGAAACAGCAGAAAAACAGGGACAAAGACTAGCTACAGAGGGAAAAACTGTAATTGGTGTGGCTGTAGATGGAACATTAACCGGATTAATTGCTGTTAGTGATACCCTCAGACCAGATGCAAAAACCGCAGTAGACAAATTACGACAAATGGGTTTGCGAGTTATGCTCCTGAGTGGTGATAGATTAGAATCAGCCAATGCGATCGCTAAACAACTAGGAATTGCCAACACCGACATCATGGCAGGTATCCCCCCAGCCCAAAAAGCCGCCACCATTCAATCTCTTCAATGTGGGAAAATCAAAACTTATGTCGCTATGGTAGGAGATGGTATCAATGACGCTCCAGCCTTATCACAGGCAGATGTGGGCATCGCTTTACATTCAGGAACGGATGTCGCTATGGAAACTGCTGAAATTATTTTAATGCGAAATTCCCTAACCGATGTTGTCAAGGCGATTCAGTTAAGTCGAGCCACTTTTAATACCATTCGTCAGAATTTATTTTGGGCTTTTGCCTATAATACAATAGGTATTCCCCTCGCGGCTGGTGTATTATTACCTAGCTGGGGTTTTGTTCTCGGTCCTGCCAGTGCAGCGGCATTAATGGCCTTTAGCTCCGTTAGTGTTGTTACCAACTCAATTTTATTAAGGAGGTTTGCCCCATAGTTAATTATTTTACCAATTTTTCTGTAATCTCCAATAATTGCAAGAAAAGATTCCCCGGTAGTGCTGGCATATTGTCCGCTACATAAGTACCTCATAACACCGGAAAGTGCTGTAAATTAAGATTTGTCCTTTATTTAATTCCCATTCCTCAGTAGGTAATCAACAACCAGCAATATCAATGAAAATAGCAATTAGTGGTGCAACAGGATTTGTGGGTAGTCGGTTGGTAGAAAGACTACACACGGAAGGTCATAGAATTTTGGTATTAACCCGCAATCCTACCTTTGCTCAAAAAGTATTTCCCTCCCCAGCTTTTCCTAACTTAGAAATTATTGCCTATACCCCCAGTGTATCCGGCTCTTGGCAAGATGCTATATCTGGTTGTGACGGCGTAGTTAATTTAGCCGGAGAACCCATTGCTGAGGGACGTTGGACACCAGAACGCAAGCAGGAAATTCTCAACACTCGCAAACTAGGAACACAAAAAATTGTCGAAGCTATAGCTAAAGCTAATCCTCACCCCATTGTCCTAGTCAATACTTCGGCTATTGGTTATTACGGAACCAGTGAAACTGCCAGTTTTGATGAAGATAGCGCTTCTGGCAATGACTTTCTCGCTCAAGTCTGTCAAGAGTGGGAAGCGGAAGCGCGAAAGGTAAAAGATACCAATGTGCGGTTAGTAATTTTACGTTTTGGGATTGTTTTGGGTAATGGTGGCGCTTTAGGAAAAATGATTACCCCCTTTAAACTCTTTGCTGGTGGACCTATTGGCAGTGGTCAGCAGTGGTTTTCGTGGATTCACTTAGATGATATTGTCAGTTTAATTATCCAAGCTTTAACTAAACCAACAATGGAGGGAGTATATAATGCCACCGCTCCTCAACCAGTTCGCATGAATGATTTAAGTACCACAATGGGTAACGTCATGAATCGTCCCTCTTGGTTGCCTGTGCCGGGATTCGCTATAGAAGCTATATTAGGAGACGGGGCTAAGGTGGTTTTGGAAGGACAACAGGTTTTACCCAAACGCACTTTAGAGTCAGGTTTTGAATATCAATATCCGAATTTGCAATCAGCACTAACACAAATTCTTACCTAATTCTTAGTTAATAGATAGTTAAAAAATTCACAAATGCTATACAAACGTTTTGGCCGGACAGAAATACAAATGCCTGTGTTTTCCTGCGGAGGAATGCGATATCAATATAAATGGCAAGATGTTATCCCAGAAGAAATTCCTAGAGATAATCAAGAGAATTTAGAAGCTGTAATTCGTCGTTCTGTAGAATTGGGAATTAATCATATTGAAACTGCACGCGGTTATGGAACATCAGAAATGCAGTTGGGAAAAATCCTCCCCCAATTTCCTCGTGAAAAATTAATAGTCCAAACTAAAGTTTCTCCTGTTGCAGACCCTCAAGAATTTCGCCAAACCTTTGAAAAATCTTTGGCTTATCTTCAGTTAGATTATGTTGATTTGTTTAGTTTACATGGCATTAATAATGCAGAAACTTGGAATGATAGTATTCGTGAAGGTGGTTGTTTAGAAGTAGCAAAACAGTTACAATCTGAAGGTAAGATTAAATTTATTGGCTTTTCTACTCATGGTCACACAGATATAATTTTGCAAGCAATTAATAGTAATAAATTTGATTATGTGAATTTGCATTGGTACTATATTAATCGCCAGAACTGGGCTGCTGTTGAAGCTGCAACTAAATTAGATATGGGTGTATTTATTATTAGCCCTTCTAATAAAGGTGGGTTATTATATCAACCTCCCAAAAAGTTAGTTGATTTGTGTGCGCCTTTGAGTCCAATGGTGTTTAATGATTTATTTTGTTTGAGTCATCCTCAAGTGCATACTTTGAGTATAGGTGCAGCCAAATCAACTGATTTTGATGAGCATTTAAAGACTTTGGAATTATTAGATAATGCGGCAGAAATTCTACCACCAATTATTTCCAGATTAGAGTCAGAAGCAATCAAGATTTTAGGAGAAGATTGGGTAAAAACCTGGGAAACTAATTTACCAACTTGGGAAGAAACTCCAGGGGAAGTAAATATGCGGGTGATTTTGTGGCTGTTAAATTTGGCTTTGGCTTATGATATGATAGACTATGGCAAAATGCGTTATAATCTCTTAGGACAAGCTGATCATTGGTTTCCTGGTAATCGGGCTGATAGGTTAGATGAATTAGATTTACGAGAATGTCTTGTTAATAGTCCCCAAGCTGAAAAAATTCCCCAAATGTTGGCGAAAGCCCACGATATTTTAGGAAGTGCAGAGATAAAGCGTTTGTCTCAGAGTTGAAAATGGGATTATGGTACTGTGAAATAGGGGATTTGAGAAGTATCTCCTATCTTCCTAACAAAAGAATGTTTCTTTATCAATACTAACATCTTGAATCATTCCTGTTAAAGTACCTTGTTTGATATCTTTTCCCGAATGAATAGGAATAACAACCCTACGCCCATCATTATGCTTGTAAATGGCGTGACTGCCCTTTTGACGATCAAAATAAAAACCTAATTTTTCAACAACTTTAATAAACTCTTTAGCTATGACACTTGGAAAAATACTCATACTAAAACACTTAATGGCTTGACAATAAAATCTTCTTTAGGAATAGGTTGATTATCAGCCATGAGACTTTCAAGATATAATTCTACAGCTTCCGTGATATTGGCGATCGCTTCTTCAAAAGTATCTCCTTGAGAATGACAGCCCTTAAGAAGGGGACAAAAAGCATGATAGCCTCCATCTTCTTCCCTTTCGAGAATGACGGTGTAATTATAAACTTGTTTGCCCTGATTATTCATATACTTGTAAGTTACTCACTAATAACTATTTCATTATAAACTGTTTTGATAAATTTTAAAGTCAGATTTCAAGAATTATTGACCGCAGATAAACGCAGATAAACGCAGATAAAGACGGATGATTTTATGATTCTGTACAGTCTAACAAAAAATTGATATTAGAAATTTAAAATATCTAAAGATGCTTCTATTTCTAATTCTATTATTCTAGCTTGTGTATCTTTATATTCTGCTAATTTTCCTGCTTGCCAATATAAATCTGCTGCTTTATGGAAATCCTCAACTGCTCCCTGTTTATCTGCAATTTCTAATAGGGCATTTCCTCGGTTATAATAAGCATTAACATAGTGAAAATTCATTTTAATTACCTGAGTATAATCGGCAATTGCTGCTGCATATTTTCCCAAATCAAAATGAGCATTACCCCGACAATAATAAGCATCAATATCATCAGGATTAATTTGAATTACCTGATTATAATCAGTAATTGCTCCTTCATAATCTCCTAATTCAACCCGATCATGTCCACTATTTTTATAACCAATAGCGTCATTAGGAGCAATATTAATTATTTGCTTTAATTGCTGTTGTTCATCTAATAAATATCGAGATATTTGTCTATCTTTTTGCGTGGTAGCATAATCAGGATTGAGGTTAATTGCCTGATTATAATCTTCAATTGCTCCTTGAGTATCACCAATATGAGAACGAACATCAGCACGATTTTTATAATTAATCGCAATATGGGGATTAATTCTAATTGCTTGGGTGTAAGCTTCTATGGCTATGTGATAATTACCTATTTGATAATGTACTAAACCTATTTGATTGTAAGCTTGAGGATGATTTATATTAATATTTATTGCTTGACTATAATTAGTAATTGCTGTGTGATATTCACCTAATTGATAATTAACTAAACCGAGTTTATAATAAATATCAGCATCACTATTATTAAACTGTAAAGCTTGATTGTAACTATTAATTGCCGCTGCATATTCCCCTTTTTGGAAATATTCATCACCGAGATTTAAATAAAAAATAGTTAAATCAACAGGTGTAGATTGGGGTTTAATTATTTGACTTTGAAATAAATCAGATTTATGAGAATTTGCCGAAATTGAAAATTGTTCTAAATAGGAAAATAAACCACCACCATACAATAATTGATTAATTCCAAAGGAAATTTTCCCAGTTTTCAATTTAATCATTTGTGTGGGGAGAAATCCAGCTAAAAAAAGGTGATATGCAGATTGGGCTTCATTGACTTCTTCTTGAATCAAAATACAAACAATTACTGCATTTTTTTCCACTTCTTCTGCACTCACTGACCATCTAACTCTATCAATACTACCGTGACGAGATTTGACTTCAACGCCAATTACAGAATTAGCAGTGAGTGTAAAATCACTTTTACCATCACCACCAAAGCGTTTTTCATAATCTACTTCCGTAATAAAATCCGCTAATCTTTCTTTAACAACTTCCTCTCCTAATTTACCTTTAAGATTATTAATAAAAACGTCACGGACTGGAGAAGTGCGTTTATATTTTTCCGCCATTAACCAGCAAAATTCCCGTAATGCCTTTAATCTCTCACCAGAAATGATAGTTAATTCACTATGTTGACCTTCTATTTCACAATGAAGTAGACAACTAGATGTTAACCTTTTCAAAAAGTCAGATTGTAGCGATCGCAGGAGAGTAATCCAATCCATGTCTAATATTTCTGCGGTCTTTTTATGTAAAGCAAGAGATTCATTGGTGTCAACTTAACGCAAAACCCCATGCCGAACTCAAGTTCCTTGCTAATATCGAAAGTTCTCTTTTGATGACTAAACACTAGCAAAATTTATTAGTCCGTTTTAACGGACTTGAGCTATGAGACAGGGAATTTATTCCCTGGCGGTTCTTACGTTGACACCAATAAACACTGCTAAACCCTTACAAATATATAGAAATCCGGTTTGATTCTTCAAAAATACGTAAGGTGTGTTAACGATAACGTAACGCACCAGATCCTTGATCATGGTGCTAAGGATTTTTTCTTTCTTCCTTGATTTGGCGTAAAGTTTGGATAAGTTTTTGATTAGATTCAGTAGATACAGCCGGCGAATTACTACTGGATTTTTCAGAAGTGACAGAATTAGAAGTATTTACTGATGGAGTTTCGGGACGATTTTTAGTATTTTCAGGTTCGGGTAATTTTTGAGAATTTGGTGTGGCTGTTGGTTGGATTTGGAGTTCAGGTAATTTTTGAGAATTTGGTGTCGCTGTTGGTTGGATTTTAGATTCAAATACTTTTTCAGTATTTGAAGTGGCTGTTGGTTGAGTCTTAGAACTTACTCCCGCAGAATTGGGATTATTTTGGAACTTGAGTTGGAAAGGATAAGAGCTAATTAACTGCTTATCAGCTTGAGGTGGATTAGCACTGAAAAATTCCCTAGCCTTAGATTGTAACTTAGGCGATTCTGTTCCTGCTTGGAATTTAATATCTAAAACCTTACCATCTGGATCTACAACTAATCTACCCACAACTGTCCCTTCCATCTCCGGTGTATCTGTAGAGATGGTTTCACGAATTACCCCTTTCTCTTTAACATTGGGATATTCTTGACGAATATTTTGTCTAAGAGTATTGTAGGAGTTCAGTTTAGCCAGTAATTGTTCAGTTTTTTTACCTTTTGATTCAGATTCATTTGTGATGATTTCTGGCGATTGTCCCCTAGAATTATCTGTTAAAGCTAATTTTTCTCCATCTTGAGGAATCTTAACGGCATTATTTCCTGAGGCCACTGTTTGTGGTGGTGAAATACCTGCTGTTGTTGTACTGCCAATATCAATAGCTTCAGCAGACGGATTATTCAGTGGTTCTCCAGGTATTTCATTACTTTGTCGCACTTCTGGTAACCGATTAATACCGAGAGATCCGGTTTCTTTCATTCTCTGATCTAGATTATTGACAAAAGGAGAAGTCGAGGAAGTCGAGGGAGTATATGTACTTCTTGGTAATCTAGACATTGCTATCTGTAAATCATTGCGAGTCAATCTTTCAATAGATTGCTTGCTAGGCAGATAAGAAAGGTTCAAGTTAGTTGGCGAACTCGGAATAGCTGGTAATACCGACTGACTAGATAATTCCGGTTGTAAAGCGGGATAGTTAGTTAGTGGACTGCTTGAATTAGCACCTGGTAGTTGTTGCTGTAGCGGTAATTGTGGTTGCTGTAAAGCTACCGGGGATGTACTAGGGGGTTGTGGTAATCGGCTTTGATCAGCGGTACTCAGTTCCATCAATCCCACTGCTTTGGGTGAGTCAGTTTTAGAAGATTGACCAGAGTTAACTGGCATTAATGGCACAATTAAGGCAATAGCGCCGTGGATACCAAGGGAAGCTATAGCGGCTATTCCCGTTGGTTGGCTGAATATTTCTGGTATGTTTTTTAGGAGAGATACGTAAGACATACTGTTATGGTTGATTCTGATCAGTTAAACTTGAATAGAAATTTTATCAACAAAGAATTCAGGGGTTATCTTCTTGACACTCCCCGGTCTAAAGACGCGGGGATTCTTTAATCAAAGACATGACTTGCTCAGACAGGATCTCTCCAGCCTGAGTAGAGGACTCATCTCCTAAAGCGTTGCTCATGCTTGCACTGAGCTTAGTCGAAGTGTCTAGCATGAAAGTTCCCGTATGCCCTACGGTACTTCGACAGGCTCAGTAACCATACTCAATCCTCGACTAAGGATGTTTCTAGCTGCATTCTGGTAGAGTCGAGGGGGAATATTATTTCCCGCCCCTCTCTGTTAAATCTGGGCGTGCAGCTTTCACGCGGTGGCTTCCGATGTTCTTAGCTTTTGCTTTTGCTCATGTGAATATAATCGTGGCAGCTTTCGTGAATTGCTAGAAGGTTTTTAGGTTTCCAATTGTTATGGTTTTCATCAACATGATGTAAATGTACCTTCTCATCACTGAGCATTTTTAGCCCACAATGTCCACATTTATGGTTTTGCCGTTTGAGGGCTTTAGAGGTATGATTGTCATAGAGTTTGCTGTTACGCTCGCTCCAGTAACTCAAATCTCCGTCGTAGGGTGATTTCTCCCCTTTAACATTGATGTGTTTATTTTCGGAGTAAGGAACTGCGGGGAACGCTTTATCTAGTAATTGTTTGCTAGAATGGCGATTCTTTTTGGCTTCCTTATTGAATACCTTGAATGTTCTGTGTTGGATATGGTAAAGGGAATATCTAGACCCGTCCATCTTACAGAAGCGATGGTAATTCCTCCAACCTCTAACTACGGGAGCTAATTTCTCAGCCTTGGTAGTAGCACCATAATTCGAGCAGTTGACGATGGCTTTTACTTTCTTGCGAAAAGATTTAAAGTTGTCCACTGAAGGAACGCATCTAAACTTCCCGTTTTTCTGGACTTTGAAGTTCCAGCCGAGGAAATCGAACCCATCTGTCGCGGCGGTTAGCTTTGTCTTTTTCTCACTAACTTTCATTCCCCGCTCTGCTAGAAACTGGTTGATTTTGTCAAGTATTTCTTGGGCATCATCCTGTGGTCGTAATATTATTACCATGTCATCTGCGTAGCGGACTGATGGTTCAATAATATGTTTTGTTGAGGTATTGTCTGTGATTCTTCTATTAGACATCATGTGGTGTCTGTGAATACTTTCAATCCCATCTAAGGCGATGTTAGCTAAAAGTGGACTTACTACTCCACCTTGAGGTGTTCCTTGTACAGGAAACTCTGGATTGACCCCGGATTTTAAGCAGCGGAAGATTCCCTGCTTTATGCTCCTTGGAGCTATGAGTCTATCCATTATGGCGGTGTGGTTTATCCTGTCAAAGCATTTTTCGATATCGAGTTCTATAACTCGTTTATCTTTTCCGTTACTAGATGAGTTTAGATTATTAAACAAGATTTTCTGCGCGTCCTGCGCCGAGCGTCCCGTTCTAAAACCGTAGCTCTTA
The DNA here is from genome assembly GCF_028330815.1 of Dolichospermum lemmermannii CS-548. Classification (NCBI taxonomy): domain Bacteria; kingdom Bacillati; phylum Cyanobacteriota; class Cyanophyceae; order Nostocales; family Aphanizomenonaceae; genus Dolichospermum; species Dolichospermum lemmermannii. The sequence continues at coordinate 27,119 of NZ_JAQMTJ010000264.1, read as the reverse complement.
GCGTGGAAGGTTGCTTCATGTGCTGGTTCTAGAGCATATTTTGCCAGGCATTGCCAGGCTCGGTCTGCAATAGTGGGGATTTTTAGCATCCTGGTAGTACCGTCCTTTTTGGGGATGGGTATTTCTCTTAGCCCCTGGTGTTTCCAGTTGCTACCTGATGCTTTTAGCAGTTCATTAAGCTCGAAGCGTTCCTTAAAGTTAAGGGACTTTTTGCCGTCAATTCCTGCGGTCTTTTTCCCAGCGTTTAGCTGTGATACTTGACGGATAGCCAATAATCTTGCTGCGGTAGATTTCAGAATTAGCTTTTGAAGGAACTTTGCCTTACGCTTGTCTCCTGCAAGAATCGCTTTATACACTCGTTTTTGTAGGCGGAATAAGTCACGGCGGAATTTCTTCCACGGTAATGTCATCCAAGATTCACTAGCATTATTGCTGTGCCTAACCATGCTCTTCTCCAATTTGTGTATTCTGAACACCTCAAACCAATTACGGTCTGTCCTACCCGAATTGAAGGGGTTCCGCTGCTCGTCTAGCCTACTTAGGGTTCGACCTCCCTTAGACCTCCAATCCGTTTTTATTCGTTCCCTCGGTTGATTGATTGTTCCGTTAGATGTAGCCAATTCAACCACTGGATTCCCTGGACTCTTGCCGCTATTGAGACGGATATGCGGCGGGAATTAGCTCCAGTAAAGTCGGGTTTTTGAGTTGTGTCCCGCTTTGGATTAGGTCGCTTTTTTAGGCTCGGTTTCATCATAGGAACTCCCCGTTAGCGCCAAGTGTCACCTCACAACAGGTGTCTGATTGCGCCCTGTTCCCAGCTTTGACCTCCCGAAACCGAGTCGGGTCATCATGGGCAGATAGGGAGTCATACCTGAGTCTGGCAGATGGGGCTTTCACCCATATCAGACCGAGAGTTCAACCTTTTTCCATGATTGGATTGGGTTGGTTAGCTTATGTACGGACTGATTACCGTGATTCAGCTAACAACGAATCGCACCATCTCTATCCATCACACACCCACACTGACAAACGTGTGTTCTCGTAGATAGAGTTTTCTTAACAACTTCACCACAGCTAGAGCATTCAAGGCTTGTATATTGTGGATTTACTGCCACCGTGACTTTCTTGAACACTTTCCCAAAGTATTCAAGCCAGACACGAAACTGATACCAAGATGCGTCGTTTATTGACTTAGCTAAACAATGATTTTTCACCATGTTTTTAATTCTCAAATCTTCATAGGCTATCAAGTCGTTAGACTGAACTACGCACCGTGCTAATTTAATAGCATGGTCTTTACGTTTCCTACTTATTTTGAGGTGGCGTTTTCCTAAAACCTGTCTAGCTTTGCCCCGATTTTTTGAACCTTTGACTTTTCTGGAAACACGACGTTGTGAACGTTTAAGAACCTTTTCCCCTGCACGGAGAAATTTCGGATTCTCCACCATCACCCCATGAGAATCAGTGTAGTATTCTTTCAAACCTACATCTAAACCAATTGTATTTCCCGATGGTTCTATATTTTCTTGACGGTTGACATCAATACAAAATTGACAATAATAACCATCAGCCCGTTTTACCAATCTTACCCGTTTAATTTGGTTAATTTGGTAGAAATGGAGGTCACGAGTCCCTTTAAGTTTTAACCGCCCAATGCCTTTTTTATCAGTGAACGTGATAAACTTTCGGTCCGAAGCCAGTTTCCAACCACTTGTTTTGTATTCGACAGAACGACAATCTTTTTGGAATTGAGGATATCCCTTTAAACCAGGAATGCCTTTCTTGCAATTATTATAAAACCGAGTGATAGAAGCCCATGCTCGTTCAGCAGAAGATTGTCTAGCCATTGAATTGAGTTCATTAGCAAAAGGGAAATTGGCCGCCAGTACAGCACAATATTTCTGCAAGTCGTTTTTACCTGTACCTTGAACATCCATCCATAGCCGAATGCAGCTATTACGAATGAACTGAGCAGTCCGAATCGCGTCATCTATTGCTGTTAACTGAACTGATTTTCCGTAAGCTTTAAACTCAAAAACTAGCATCTCTTTACCTCCTGTCTTATACTACTATAGTTGGTTGAAGATGGCTAAATGTATTGCGCCTTGCAACATCTTGACGGTGGTTTTAACCACCTGAGTCGCTTTTCATCCCCTGTCTAAAAGCACATAAGGCATTGCTACGCAATGCTTACTCAGGGGCTTTCAAACTTCCCAGTCTTTCTTGTAAAATTGATTAACTCCTGAAATTTGTGTCTTCTCAATTATTTTTGATCTTTTAGGCTATTTTGTCATTGCCAAGAAGCACCTTACTCCCATACATAATAACTTCCCAAGGGGATAAGTTCAACAGGGGAATTAATGATATCTTCAGTTTTTATGTTCTCGTGATCTGAATATGACACATAACCTTAGCAACAGACTAAGCCTGAATGATATCTAAGACAAGCTACGCTGAAGCATCCTGGGAATAATGGGGTGCAATCAACATCAAAATTCTCCGAATGCTATACTTTTCCCTGTTCCCTGACTCCATGAATGAATTTAATTTTATTCAACTACTTATATGATAATAAATCAAGCAATTTGATACTTAGGAGTATTAAAATGGGACTGAATGAAGAATTAATGAATTCTGGTCATAAGGACTTAATTGTCCAAGACTGCTGCACTATGATAGACGCACAACTGGCATCTAAATCAGGCATAAGCGGTATGGCCATGAAAGCCGCCTTTGCTGCACTCAAGGGAATTCAACCGGGTTATATCACCAATGTGGTTGAGTCCCTCCTACCAGTTTGCTTAACTGCAATTGATCCCATTTGGAGTGAAGGAGTGCAACAGGGTGAACCGGTGGAATACCTCACAGCCCATAGTAATCAGACCGCAAATGCGCTGCTAGGTGTAACTGATGCCAGGGTTAAAAATACCAAACGCCAACTGGTGCGAGGAACTTACGAAAAATTCCGTAATTCCGCAGAAAAACACGTGCAAGAGGCAGTACCAGATTTTGCTCAGGTGATTGGTAAGTATGTTAATAACTAGCTGAAAAATAGAAGTTAGTTTTTAAGTCTTCAGATGCGCTTCCACATAAATAATGGGAGCGCATATCACCAAAAGCCGATTTGCTGATATATTCCTTCGTGATATAATCGGCTACTGAGGATATTGAGTTAAAAAGTCCCTAATTGAGCCGGAAACATGAGTTTTTCAAGACTCTAAAAGTTTCAATCTAACCGATGTGCCTGCGCTCAAAAATAAATCCAACTATGATATAAAGTTAAAGGAGAATTAGATTAATGACACTTACCTATGGAACAGAGGGATGTCTCCGGATTGGTCAGCAGGCTCCCGATTTTACAGCAACAACCGTAGTAGATCAGGAGTTTAAGTCAATTAAATTGTCTGACTATCGTGGTAGATATGTTGTTCTGATGTTCTACCCCTTAAATTTTACCTTTGTTTGTCCCACTGAAGTTACAGCATTTAGCGATCGCTACGCAGAATTTAGCCAACTAAATACAGAAATTTTGGGTATTTCCGTTGATAGTGAATTTTCTCACCTCGCTTGGATTCAAACAGATCGTAAATCTGGTGGAGTCGGTGACATAAATTATCCCCTAGTTTCTGACATCAAAAAAGAAATTAGTGCCGCTTATAACGTTCTCGATCCCACCGCTGGTATTGCTTTACGCGGTTTATTTATCATAGATAAAGATGGCATTCTACAACACTCCACTATTAATAATTTAGCCTTTGGTCGGAATGTAGATGAAACCCTGCGAACATTACAAGCAATTCAGCACGTTCAGTCCCATAGCGATGAAGTTTGTCCTGTTAATTGGCAACCTGGGGACAAAACCATGAATCCTGATCCCGTGAAGTCTAAAATTTACTTTGCTGATATTTAGAGAATTGGGAATTTGGTAATTAAACTTTTAATTTTGAATATCTTATGTTGACTTCAACTGATTTTACTGGCTTATTTAACGAGCGATTTTTCCATAATTTTCTCCCTATACCCGCGTTAGATAATTTCAGATTGGGTATAGGCACACCAGATTTTAAATTATCAGATATTACTAACAATACTGTTGTTAAGCTATCTGATTTTCGAGGTAAACAACCTGTAATAATTGCCTTTACCAGAATTTTTACCGAAAAGCAATATTGTCCATTTTGTTATCCCCATATTCAAGCCTTAAATGAAAATTATGAACAGTTTAAAAATCGGGGAATTGAAATTTTATTAATTACTAGCACCGACAAAAAGCAAAGTCAAATAATAGTTCAAGACTTGGGCTTAAAAATGCCATTATTGAGTGATTCCAGTTGCCATACATTTCGTACTTATAGAACTGGACAGGCATTAGGAGCGCCATTACCAGCACAATTTATCTTAGATAAAGATGGCAAAATGCTCTACAGACATTTATTTTCCTTCTTAGATCATAATGCCAGTGTAGAGACACTTCTAGAATCAGAATTTTATTTTAGATAATTACAAACCACCAGACTTATTTCTAATAGCAGGTTTTTTTCTGATTTGCCGAGGTACGCGATTATTCTTATTCTTTCTGGGTAGTAAATCGCTCAATGTTACCTGTACACGACCTTTTGTTTCCCGAATTACGCCAGCACTAGAACCCTCACGACTGATTTGCATCATTTGGGTAAGAATTTCCTCTGGCTTTTTGGCGTTGTCCGGGTTTAAAGTAAATAGAGTATTATTACCATCACAACCAGTGTCATTGACAGAAACCACGCAAATGACAGTTTTATTGCGGACTCTACCGCTCATCAACACGACATCTTTGAGGCTACCGCCACTTTCAGCTACAGCCGCATTTAATTTCGGTGTGACGATTTGGCAACGGCTTTGAGGAGTAAATTTCTCACCAAAGTATTTTAAAGATGCTGAAGTCCAAATAATTACAGGGATTGGTTCTCCACCAGGTCGCTGACCAACTGTAGCTACGTTACCATCACCTTGGGATACACAGGTAAATTGAGTTCCAGTGTTGGCTTCCTCCGATGGGTCTACATCCGGCATGGCAGTACTGTTACTATTATCATCTGTATTATCCACAGGTGGTAAGGCTTGAACCGTAGATCCCCAGGACAAAATACTGGATAGGGCTAAGGTGGCAATTGTGATAGCGAAGCCCGACCTCGGAATCGTTGTTTTCCATTGATGTTTCATAAAACCTCGTAAATGTTTAAAGTAAGAGGAGATTAGACTTTTCCGTTTTCTGACTAAAAAGGTGGAAATAATTGATAAAGAACAAAAACACAGATCCTATAAACCCTCTTTTTTCGGACGGGAAGCTCTGTTGGGGGAATTGACTAAAGCTTTGAGGTTGCCATTACTCTGATTATATTCGTAACTATTGGCTGTTAAGTCAGGATGGGGCATAACACAGTATTGTTTACCACCCATCATGATGGTAATTACTTGGCTGCCAGAGGCACAGGAAATGGGTGTTAATTCCCATTTTTGTAGCAATGCGATGTTGGGATCATTGGCTGATAAATCATCGCTTTGGGAGGAATACGGTGTTGATCTTTGGCTGTTACCTATTTCGACTGAACCAGCAATGCGTGAGGAATCAACATTGTTACCAACAGCAGAAATGGAGTTTTTGGTAGCATTGTAGAGGTTGTAACGACCATTATTGCTGATACTATTGCTACCAGGATTATTGTTAGTCCCCAGATCCGGTGAAGCATTTAGAATGAGGACAATACCATCCCGTTGATTATTCTGAATTACATTTTTACGCAGTAAAGGTTTGGCTGATTCAGAGATGACCATACCATCTTTATTTTGGACTATTTGGTTTTCTGTGATTAAGGGTGTGGAAGTATCACCAATAGCTAAACCAAAGCCATTATTCTGAAATAGATTATTGCGAATTTCGCCCCGGCTTGATTTTGTGATAGCAATGCCATTGGCACTGTTTTGCACAAATTGGTTATTTTCAACTCGAGGATTTCCCGTGCCTGTGACAAATACACCTTCCCTGAAGTTGTTAGTAAATGTATTGTTTATGATTATGGGGTTGCTTGATTCTACCCATAGACCCGTACCCCTTTCATTGGTATTGGTGACTGTGATACCAGCAATTGTGGTATCTTGATCTGCTAGGATGGTAATGTTCTGTTTAGCGAAGGTGCGACTGATATAAATACCACCACCGGAAATAACTACTCTTCTACCTTTGCTTGATTCGTCACCCCGTAATGTTATTCCTGGTTTGAGTAATATAGGGAATGTTTCGCTGCTATAGTTGCCGGGAGCTAACTGAATCACTGAACCCGGTTTAGTCTGACTCAGTGCGAAGGTAATGGTTTTGTAAGGAGTTGTTGCCGATGTGCCAGCCTCAGCAGTATTTACACCAGTAACTGGATCAACATAAATTACCTGTGCAACGGTCGGCAATTGCGCCTGGACTGGAAAAGTGAAGATTAAGGAACTAGATATAGCTAAGTTCGCCAATAAAACAGGGGTTTTTGATCTAAACTGGCTGCTCATAAGTACATCCTTGATTTGATGAGTGTATCCTTCCATGACTTAATACGAATTAAACCATAAATTCTCTGATAAGACAAGTAAAACTTATAACGAAATTGGGTGAAAACTCCGATAGTTTAGGATGACTTTAGCCATAGAGAACCCATCAAAAGCCAAAAAGTTTTGATGGGTAAGTGGAGAACCCCGTTAAAAAGCGAGATTAAAGCGTCAAGTCAGTTCAATTTGAGAATCATCACCAATTAAAAAGCGTAATGCTTTAGGACGACGGGGGGCAATACTTAACTGGGCGCGTTGTCCAATTAAACTATCAATAATTCGTTGCTGAATTCCAGTAATTTTAGCACCTTCTAAAACCACGCTGTGTTCTAAATCTGTTTCTATGAGTGTTGAATTATCGGCAATACTACTATATGGACCGATAAAACAGTTTTCTAAATAGCAATTATTACCAATTACCACGGGTCCGCGAATTGTACAGTTGATGATTTTAGATTCAGTCCCAATTTGCACTCTGCCAGTAATTTGAGTTTTCGGATCAATATCGCCTAAAATTGATTTTTTCAAATAGGTATCAAGAATGAGACGATTAGCTTCTAATAAATCATCTTTTTTACCTGTGTCTAACCACCAACCGTCAAGATTACAAGCTAAAACTTCTTTTTCTTGATCTATTAAACATTGAATTGCATCAGTAATTTCTAATTCTCCTCTAGCTGAAGGTTTAATCAGAGAAATCGCATCATGGATAACTGGTGAAAAAAAATAAACCCCTACCAATGCTAAATTTGACGGAGGAACTTTTGGCTTTTCAATTAACTGTAATACTTTGCCTTTTTCGTCTACCTTTGCCACACCAAAAGCACTAGGATTTGTGACTTCACGTAACAGAATCAAAGCATCTGGTTGTTGTTGAGTAAATTTATCTAAAAATGAACTTAAATCTCCTTGTTGAATCAGGTTATCTCCCAAATACATGGCAAATGGGGAATCTCCTAAAAAAGTCTGGGCAACTTGGACAGCTTGAGCTAATCCTGCTGGCTTTTCTTGTAAAATATAGGTGATATTAACACCGAATTTTTCGCCATTTCCAGTTTTATTCTTGACTTCTGCCCCTGTTTCTGGGCTGATAATAATACCAATGTCAGTAATCCCCGCAGCAGCCATTTCTTCAATGCCGTACCATAAAATTGGTTTGTTGGCAACTGGAACAAGTTGTTTTGCTCCTGTATAAGTTAAGGGGCGTAATCTTGTCCCTTTTCCACCGGATAAAATCAGTGCTTTCATAGAGATTTTCCTTGTAATTCTTTTAACATTAATCTTAGTTCTTGTCGCCAATGAGGAGGATAAGTTCCTAAGATTTGAGATATTTTCTCACAAGCTAAGACAGAATAAGCAGGACGTTTTGCGGGTGTGGGATATTCGGGGGTAGTAATGGGAATAATATTGGCAATTTTCAGGGGGAAACCAAGTTTTTCTGCTTCTTCAAAAATTGCTATGGCAAAGTCATACCAACTGGCTACACCACTATTTGTATAGTGATAAATTCCCGCATTTTCTGAGGTTAATTGGGGGATAATTTGGGTAATTGTTGAAGCTATATCTTGCGCCCAAGTAGGACTACCAATTTGATCGGCAACTACTCTAACTTCTGATCTTTCTTGACCAACTCGTAACATGGTTTTTACGAAGTTACTTTTTCCATAAGTTCCATAAACCCAAGCTGTCCGCAAAATTATATGGTGGGGACAATTTTGTTGAATTGCTATCTCTCCCGCTAATTTTGTTTGTCCATATACACTCAATGGATTGGTACTATCTGTTTCTCGATAGGGATAATGACTATTACCATTAAATACGTAATCGGTGGAAAGATGAATTAAGAAACTTCCTAATTTTTGACTTTCTTCAGCGATAATTTGCGGGGCTATAGTATTGATCAGGTGAGCATTTTCTGGTTCACTTTCGGCTTTATCTACTGCGGTATAAGCAGCGGCATTGATAATTATTTCGGGTTGGGTTTCTCTGATAATTTGGCGTAATTTTTCAGGGTGAGTTAAGTCTATTTCTGGACGGGCAAGGGCAATAACTTTGTAGTTGGATGCTAGGGTATGTTGTAGTTCTGTACCAACTTGTCCGTTACTACCTATTAGTAATATTGATTTACTCATAAACTTCGGCGTTTTTAAAGGTTGAAGCGTTACCATCTTTAGCTGATAAAATTGGGGGTGTTTCTAGAGGCCAATCTATAGCTAAATCTGGATCATTCCAAAGGATAGCGCGATCGCCTCCTGGTGTATAATAATCTGTAGCTTTATAGATAACTTCGGCAATTTCTGAAAGCACGAGAAAGCCATGGGCAAAACCTGCTGGTATCCACAATTGGCGTTTGTTTTCGGCACTGAGTTCGTAACCTACCCATTGTCCAAAGGTAGAGGAATTTTTTCTAATGTCTACTGCAACATCAAAAATTGTCCCGACAATGGCGCGGACTAATTTACCTTGAGGTTGGATGCTTTGATAATGCAATCCTCGTAGCACATTGTATTCAGATTTGGAGTGATTATCTTGGACGAAGTTGGCTGTGATTCCCAGTTTTTCTGTGAATGTTTTTTGATTGTAGGATTCCAAAAAAAAGCCCCGCGAGTCTTGGAATACTTTGGGTTCTAGGAGGAGGATATCAGGAATAGAGGTGGGGATAATATTCATTGAATGGTTGAATATTTTAAAGAACACTTAAAACAATATCACGATTTCAATTTGACTATATAATTTGTTTATGAATAAATGTAGTTGCTTTAATGCGAGGATTAAAACTAGCTCCAGTTCGATTAGTCACAATCCACAAAAAAGATCGCCCACAATCTCGCATGACTCGCAGCAGAGATTCTGATTTGTACACCGAAGAAGGTACAGCAATAGGTGTAACCACAATCCCTTGACTACCAAGGACAATAGTAGCGATAGCCCTTGATCTTCGGATATGATAATCCGATGTAATTAAATAAAGATGCTGTAACTTACTGTCAGCAAATTTGTTTACCAGTGTTGTGAAATTAGTTACTGTATCCGTCGCCCTGCCATCAAACCGTAATTGCCGATTAGGAACACCAAACTTTTCAAAAATCAGGCGATTATAATTTAAGTTTGATTCAAAATCAGAAACCCAAATATCTAAATTTCTGTGAGATTGCCAGAACTGGGCAGCAAATTCCATCCGACTACCATTACCACCCAATACAAGAATTGCTTGGGGTACAGGAACTTGGTGAAAGGCTATCGCTATCTTCACAGGAATTATGCTCACTAACACCAATATGATCCCGAAAACAAACCAAGCTAATTTAACCTTCCATTTCATAGGCTATCAAGTTCTACATAATTCTTCTTCCTCTTTCTTCCTCCTGACTCCTAGTATTCAAGCTAATTATTCATTCCGTCCTGCGGTACTAGTACACAACGGCGTAAATCAACCAACTATTAAAAATTACTAAAAAGCTTGTGTAATCTGCTTTTTTAATTTTTAATTGTTAATTTTTAATTCCGCCCTGCGGTACTAGCTTCCAAAACTGTTCCCCGCAAACACACCCGATCTAAATTTGCGCCATTTAACTTCACTGCATCTAATTCAGCACAGAGTAAATTAGCTCCGGTCAAATCAGCCCCTGCTAAATTTGCTGCTCTTAAATCTGCTTCTTCAAGACTCGCTTCAATTAGTACAGCACCTTGCAAATCTGCACCGCTTAAATCTGCACCTTTGAGATTAGCTCCAGTTAAATTTGCACCTCGTAAATCTGCACCTCGCAAGTCAACACCCTGCAAATTTACACCATGCAAATTAGCACCACTTAAAAAAGCACCCGCTAAAGACGCATCGTTGAGGATTGCTCCCATCAAGTTACTACCCCGTAAGTTGCTACCACGTAAATCCGCACTTGTCAAGTTAGCCTGCATCAAGTTTGCACCCATCAGGTTAGCCCGCAAGTCGGTTTCTTGCAGATTAGCCCCCATTAAATTTGCACCTTCAAAATGACCACCCTCTAATTTAGAACCAGTGAAGTCAGTCCCCACCAGTTTAGCCCCTGTTAAATTTATCTTCCTTAAATCTAGGTGAGATAGATCCTCATCTTCTAAATTTGCACCGGGGAGTTGTTTGTTTTGCCCTAATCTAATGGTTTCTATATTCATTTGCTGTACACTGAAATCTGCTCACTACTTTTGCTGTCGGCATCCCAACGGGAGTCAAGTAACCATAAACCGCTGCTGACCTTGGATGTCATTATCGGTAAATCAAGCCCCTGTTGTAAACCCATCACTAATAAACCTAATGTATCTACAAGTTTAGGATCAAAGCGGGTAGATTGTTGTTTTCGGCACTGATCTAAGGCTTGAGAAAATATCTCTGCTCCCCCTTTGCTAGAGTATTTATACTGGTTAACTTGTAGCTGAAATTCTGCAACCAATGATAAAATTCTTGATTCTAAAGGAATATCATCACCAGCTAAACCGGCGGGTTCGCCTGCACCATTCCACCATTCGCTTTGGTGGGTGATAATTTGAGCTATAGCCCGTAGTCTTGGCATGATTCGTAATGCTTGCGCTGCTGGGACGAGGGGACAAGCCAGAGGACAACTAGGAGATTGTTCTTGATAAGCTGTTGTTATATGACTGGGACTAATCAGGCTTTCGGCTTTTTGCAGTGGGTCTAAGCGATGCAACAAAGCAGCTAGGCGTAATCTTTTAATTTGCCATGCGGGTAAATCTAATAATTGCCCCATTGTTTCAACAATAGATGCTACTTCTGATGCGGCTACAGGATTGCGGCTATCTGCTAGATCAATCAACTGTGCCATCCGCAAAAATGCCTGAATTTCGTTAGATACCAAGTTACGATCTAGAAATTTTTGGTGAGATGCTGTGAGAATAGGTAAGTTACCTTGTCCGGTTTTGAGGTAATCAACAACACGAGAGACAACGGTAGCTACTTCTTCTCCTGGACAGATAGCTGGGTGAATTGCTTGTTTATATTGACTTAGTTTGAGTGCTAGTTCAGGATGATAGTCTTTGATATGAGCGATCGCTAACTCTGCGGTTTCTTCCACTAATTCCGGTTCAAATGTCCATAAACCGTAGAATTTACGCTCTAAATCGCAAGTTGGCAAACCATCCTTCCCATAGTCAGCTTCAGATAACTCTTGACAAATTACCATAGCTGTGTAGTCAGGAGCTAAAATCATCAAATGCCACTCCTGCGCCACAGGATCATCAGCAGCTAATCCCACTAAATCAATGTTAGGTAATTGACCAGTAGGATGTTCGGCAAAACCAGCATCAGCCGCCGCCATAATCACAATTGCCCGGCTGTGTTGCGCGATATCTGCGTATCTTTGAGCCTCTTCCAGATACCATTTACCCTGCTGGAAAGCCGTAATCACCAAAGGATCATTATCTTTCGTTAAAATATGATCTTCCAAGGCATGGCAGAGAGACACTAAGGTATTTTTATAGTACACGCCAAAATGAATAGGTCTAGCACTATGGCGGTGAGATGCTTCTAACTGTTGAAGAATTGAACCTTGTAACATGGAATTAATTGGGGATTTCGGATAATAGGGCGGTTAGAAACCGCGTCTACACAGGCAAAACCCACACTTCGGCAAGCTCAGTGACCGCCTTCGTGGGTTCAATATCTTAAGTTTTAATTAGTCCGCACAGGCGGACTTCGTTTGTGTAGCCGCGTATCCCTAACGGAAGCGAGAGGCATCTTTCTGATCACCTGGGCTTATGTTTTCTATAATACGCCAGCCAATTGTTTTTCTGGTTTTTCTATGGGTGCAGAAAGTGCATCTTCCAAATCAGCGCAACCCAATTTGACTTCCAAAATATTCATCACTTCCCGTCCGAAGTCATTGGGATTTTGTCGCCAAGCTTGTAAGCAAACTTCACCAAAGAAAGAACCTAATGGTTCAGGATTCCAAAGGAGTTTTTTTGCTGTCCAAGGCATTAAACTCATGGGATCATAACCAGGTTTGAGAATCCCCTCTTTAAAGGCATATTCTTCTAAATGGGTATGGGGTTGGAGTCCAATAAAGAAAATAGCAGGTTCAACTTTATCAGCCCCAAAAATCCGTTCGAGTTCGCGGTGATAAGCAATAGTTTGGCGAATAGTTTCAGGACGTTCATCTATTACATTAAAGGAGTAGTTAACAGAAACTACATCATTGAAACCGGCGGATTTTAAATCACGACAATTTTGTAAAACAGTTCGTAAGTTATAACCCATTCGCATTTTGCGAACCAGTTCTTGAGAACCGCTTGTAATGCCGATTTCAAAATAATTCATGCCTGTTTTTACCATCAACTCACACAATTCGGGTGTTAAGTTGTCGGCTCTAATGTATGCTGCCCAATGAATATCTGACATTCCCGAATCAACGATTTTCTGGAGAAGTTCTACAGCATCATCAATAAATTTACGGGCGGGAATAAATTGAGCATCTGTAAACCAAAAGTTACGAATTCCTCGATTGTATAATTCTCGAATTTCCGCAACAACTTCGTCACTAGGGTTAATGCGGACTTGTTTACCCTCGACTACTGTATAAACACAATAACAGCAATTATGAGGACAACCACGTTTGGTTTGGACACCAATATAAAAATCCTGTTCTTGCAGGTAATAATTAAATTCTGGCCAAATGGTTTCGATGTAATCGTAATTACAAACTGTTTTTTCTAGGGGTGTGGGTTGTTCGTGAATTAGGCGTTGACGCGGTTGATTTTCTCCCACTACATAACAGCGTTCATCCTGAAAATCTTCACCCTTGAGTAGTTTTGTGAGTAGGGTTTCTCCTTCACCGACGGAAATAATTGTTCCGGGCGGTAAGCTTTTACCCAACTGTTCATAAAAGACGCTAACTGCACCGCCACCTAAGACTACACGGGCTTGAGATTGATATTTTTGGGCGCGTTTTAAACCCCGTTTAACTAATCCTAAATTGCGCCATAATTCTACATAATAAGCAATAAAAATTCGTAATCCGCCAAAAGCACCACGCAATTTAATCAAGGGATTTTTTGCGTAGTAAAATTCAAAGGCGTTTTGGAGAGGATTACCGCCCCGTCCACCTACTGGCGCATAAATTTGAATATCCCGCCAAGAAAAGACGAGCAATGTGGGTTGAAACTCGTCAATACATCTGTCTAAGGCAGAAGTATAATCTAGTGGGGGGATTGTGCCTAAGTCAAAAATCCGCTGTTCTGCATGGGGAAATAGCTTGTGAACATGATCTGCAAGATAGACAACACCAATGGGAAAGATGGGGTTACAGGGAAGGCGAACGTAGAGGATTTTATTTGCGTTCATACGTATTTAAACTGTAATGCTTGCCGTAGTTGAGGAAAAGACTAAAGGAATTGTGAATTTGCTTCTGACTTGACTAGCATTATCTTTGACATTTCAGTTGTTTTGTGGTGTGCAAAAATTTTTGCCGTTAGCAATCAGATTGAAAGCGAAAACTGCACTGCATAAAATTTGCTTTTTATATTATGTGGATGGTGTTTATACCACGGGGATTAAAATCCCTCCTGTCGCGGCTGGTGAGCCATGTCGAACCATCCCTTTCAGGGAGCCAAGCCCCCGAGTTTCCCACTTACCGCGAGATATTATGAACAAAATTTTCATATACATTTACCATAACATCGAGTTTATAAATTTAGCGATGATTTTTAGTTGTAATTCTAGAGATAGAGTCAGAGATAATTCAACTTACCAGCGAGAATAAAGTTTGGGGATAAGAGGCTGAAATTCTTATCTACAAACTATTTACAGAGATTCTATCGAAAATAAACAGCCAGATTTTCGTTTATTAGCTATTTTGTAAAGTAAATATAAATTTATTTACAAAATTTTTAGAGAAACACTTGGTAAGTGAAAAACCCAGTGACTTCAGCCCTGAAAGTGTTAATCAACTTCGCTATTATTAGTTTCTGTGCTTTGCATAACCGTATCAAAACCCATTCTTTGTTCTGCATTTCGCAAAAAATAACCACTAATCATCGCAGATGCCAATAAGCGACCTAAATTTTCCCGATTAGTAGAAATAGTAATCCCGAACTGTTCAGAAGGTAAATTTCCTAAAAGTCCGATGATATTCCGTTCCATTACCTGCAAAACTTCCGTAGAAGTAGGTTTAGATAATTGGTTAACTGTTTCTGGACTTAATGATTTAACGTATTGCCATAATAAATTACTTGTTTCCGACTCACTATTAAAAAATTCTGATACTCGATTAGATTTGTTACTCACCTTTGACCTCCTGTACTGCCACTACTAACGACGGTGTTTGTGACTGGAATAACTGGTAGTTATTGCTGATTCTATTTAGTTAACTATTATATAATTCATGTCAACCAATCTAACAGTTTATTCCTTTTGAGGGAGTCGGTTTAACCGTACTAAAATGGGAGTGTTTTTCACCTATTTAGTGAGTATGGGTGGGGAAACTCCACCCACAAAGCAAAAAATAACTGACCATTGAGTAATAACAACCGACTAACTGGCAAGGTACTCATTCATAGTGGCTTTAGATTTGCGAAGTTTGTTTAAAGCTTCGCGTTCAATTTGGCGGACTCTTTCCCGGCTAATATTCAAGACTTCACCAATTTTAGCCAGAGTTAAAGATTGTCCATCTACTAACCCAAAACGCAGGGTAATGACTTCCTTTTGTTGGGGAGTGAGTTCTGACATGATCCGTTCTAAGTCATAGGAGAGGGAAGTTTGCATGACAAAATCTTCCGGTGTTGCCCCTGTGTCTTCTAACATTTCTCCCAGTTCAGTATCATAGTTATCTCCTAACCGCAAGTCTAGAGATAATGGCAGACGGGCTTTTTCCAAGTATTCTCGCACCTGTTTGGGTGTTAAATCTAACTCTTGGGATAATTCCGCTACTGTGGGCGCACGTCCTAGACCTTGGGATAGTTGCCGCTGGGCTTTTTTAATTTTGTTGAGTTTTTCCGTAATATGAATGGGCAAGCGAATAGTCCGGGCTTTTTCGGCGATCGCCCGAGTAATAGCTTGACGTATCCACCAATAGGCATAGGTAGAAAATCTGTACCCTTTGGTGGGGTCAAATTTTTCTACACCTCGTTGCATTCCGATGCTGCCTTCTTGAATGAGGTCAAGTAAATCAACATTGCGTTTAATGTACTTTTTGGCAACGGACACGACTAAACGGAGATTGGCTTCTACCATTTTCCGTTTGGCTATTTCACCAACAGCGATCGCCTGATTTAATTCTGATACTTCTATATCAGAGGCTGCTGCCCACTCTTCTACACTGGGTTCATGACCTAACCGGGTAGCAAGACCTTCCCGGATCTCATGCAAAGCAGTAGATCGTTGCACCTGTTTACCATAAAAAATTTCTTCTTCGTGGGTGAGGAGTGGCACACGGCCAATCTCACGCAGGTAAGTCCGCACGAGGTCGGTGGCTGATTGAGCGGTCTTCATGGCGCTACTCTTGGGTAATGGTGGGTTTGCTGATAGGGTCGTTAACGGAATAATGTTTTGAGTTGGTCACACCCGATCAACTCAGGTTACTCTTATTTGGGAAATTAGGTACTTTACTGCTAAAGGTTACACCTGTCTGCTTGTTTCCACAAGTATCTATAGTTAGATACACAGTAGCAAGTCAAACATTTTTTGTGTTTTCGGGAATATTAATAATTGTAACATTTATGAGAATAATTTGACTATAGGGAAACCCGCACTTTGGCCGTAATTTGAGATCACCTCAGACGCTGAAATTACTGAATAGCATACATTTACTGGGATAACGATCAATTCTCTAGAGCGGAAATAGCTTCCTCATATTTGTTAAAATATCTCAATGATAACCATAATTATTCTTTTGTAACAATTGCTTAATAATGTCGGACTATGATTTTTAGGATTATTTTGATGAAGATGAGGAAAACGTCTGAACTATGATTTTTCTGATTATTTTGATTAATATGAGGGATTTTCCCGATAAATCCGCAGGATTCATCATAAAAATCATCAAAGGTCTGAACTATGATTCTTGTGATTCTTTTAATTAAGATGATATATCTGTCGTAAAAATCATAGATTTCTGCGAAAAACTAGCCAAATAATCATAAAAATCATCAAAATCACAAAAATCATAGTTTAGACAATTAACTCATGGGACAGTATTCTTGGATTACCTTGACATCCAAAGTTGTGTTTTGCAGGGAATAGATAGCAGCGGCTGTGGCTCTAGCACCTGCAATAGTGGTAATAATGGGGATTTTGTAGCCTAAAGCCGTGCGACGAATTAGCTTAGAATCGGCATGAGCTTCTTCTCCAGAGGGTGTATTGATGATGAGTTGAATTTTTTGATTTTTAATCGCATCCAGGACGTGGGGACGACCTTCATGGAGTTTGAGGACAGATTGAATTTCTAACCCTTGTTCCTGAAGAACTTGACGCGTTCCTTGGGTAGCCATGATTGTAAAGCCTAACTTAATAAACTCCTTGACTACATCTGCTGCGAGAGGTTTGTCTCTGTCACTCATAGACACAAATACAGTCCCCTCAAGCGGTAATTTTTCTCCAGCACCTAATTCTGCTTTAGCAAAGGCGCGACCGAAATCGCTGTCAATACCCATTACTTCGCCAGTTGAGCGCATTTCTGGACCCAAAATGGTATCTGTACCAGGGAACTTACTAAATGGTAAAACCGCTTCTTTGACGGCAATATGAGAGGGAATGACTTCTTTTGTAAATTTCACTTCCTCTAAGGTTTTCCCCGACATAATTAAGGATGCGAGTTTGGCTAATTGTACGCCCGTAGCTTTAGATACAAAGGGAACTGTCCGTGATGCTCTGGGGTTAGCTTCCAAAATATACACTTGGGGAGAATAACCATTTGCACCAACTACAGCAAATTGAATATTCATTAATCCCACGACAGATAGAGCTTGTGCTAGTTGAACTGTCCATAACCGGATTTGGTTGAGGACTGCGGGAGAAAGGGAAATGGAAGGTAAGGAACAAGCTGAGTCACCGGAGTGAATTCCCGCCTGTTCAATGTGTTCCATGATGCCACCAATGACAACATTACCAGTATGATCGGCGATCGCATCTACATCCACTTCAATGGCGTTTTCTAAGAACTTATCAATTAAAATCGGGTGATCTGGTTCTACTTGCACAGCAAAGGTCATGTAGCGTTCTAATTCAGTATCAGAATAAACGATTTCCATTGCTCGTCCGCCTAATACATAACTAGGACGGACTACTACTGGATAACCAATCCGCTTGGCAACAATCAAAGCATCTTCATAACTTCTCGCCATACCATTAGGCGGTTGGGCGATATTTAATTCTTGCAGAATCTTTTCAAAGCGTTCCCGGTTTTCCGCCATATCTATAGAATCGGGTGATGTTCCCCAAATCTTGGTGATACTATTGGAGTTTTGTAAATATTCTTGCAGGGGAATGGCTAATTTTAATGGTGTTTGTCCACCGAATTGGACAATTATCCCCACGGGGTTTTCGGCTTCAATGATGTTAAGAACGTCTTCTTTCGTCAATGGTTCAAAATACAGGCGATCGCTGGTATCGTAATCTGTAGAAACTGTTTCTGGGTTAGAATTGACCATAATTGTTTCATACCCGGCATCATGTAGAGAATATGCAGCATGACAACAACAATAATCAAACTCAATTCCTTGACCAATGCGGTTTGGTCCACCACCCAAAATCATCACCTTGGGTTTATCTGTTGGTAATACTTCCGTTTCTTCTTCGTAGGTAGAATAGTAATATGGGGTCAGAGCCTCAAATTCAGCAGCACAGGTATCAACAGTTTTGTAAACGGGGATAACTTCTAACTGTTTGCGATAGGTGCGAACTTCATCTTCTTTGGTTTTTGTAGCATAGGCTATTTGGCGATCGCTAAAACCATTTCTTTTGACATCATACATTTGTGCTTTTGTCAACTGCTTCAGAGGAGTGCGCTTGAGAAATTTTTCTATTTCTAGCAGTTCTTGTAATTTATCTAAAAACCAAGGGTCAATTGCCGTTAGTTCATAAATTTCCTCATTTGTCATTCCCAACTGCATAGCATGACGCACAGAAAAGATTCTTTCTGGGTTAGGAGTCCGTAATTGAGCGCGAATTTGTTCCCCACTGGGCAATTTTTCGGCCTTATCACAACCCCAACCAGCGCGTCCGGTTTCTAGGGAACGCAAAGCTTTTTGGAAGGATTCATTAAATGTCCGGCCAATAGCCATGGCTTCGCCCACTGACTTCATTTGGGTAGTTAAAACCGCTTCTGAACCAGGGAATTTTTCAAACGCAAACCGGGGAATTTTCGTAACTACATAATCAATTGTCGGTTCAAAACAAGCGGGGGTTTTTTTGGTGATATCGTTTTGCAATTCATCCAAAGTGTAACCTACAGCTAACTTAGCCGCGATTTTCGCAATGGGGAAACCTGTAGCCTTGGAAGACAAAGCCGAACTGCGGGAGACGCGGGGGTTCATTTCAATTACCACCACATCACCATTCACGGGATTTACGGCAAACTGAATATTAGAACCGCCGGTTTCTACACCAATTTCGCGGATAATTTTAATGGCCATATCCCGTAACCGTTGATATTCTTTATCGGTCAGGGTTTGGGCAGGGGCAACGGTGATAGAATCTCCGGTATGAATCCCCATAGGGTCGAGATTTTCGATAGAACAGATAATCACGACGTTATCGGCTAAATCCCGCATGACTTCTAGTTCATACTCTTTCCAACCCAGTAAAGATTGGTCAATGAGAATTTGGGAAACGGGACTAGCGTCAATCCCTACTTGCGCCATTTCTTCAAACTCTTCTTGATTATAGGCGATACCCCCACCAGTCCCCCCCATTGTAAAGGCTGGACGGATAATTAAAGGATATGTGCCAATTTGCAGAGCGATCGCTTTTGATTCATCTAAAGTGGAAGCTGTACCACTGGGACATACTGCAACCCCAATTTTAGCCATAGCCTCATTAAACAGTTTCCTGTCTTCGGCTTTTTCAATTGCGGGTAATTTTGCACCAATTAACTCGACGTTGTATTTCTCCAAAACGCCATTTTTCGCTAACGCTACAGCCAAGTTAAGGGCAGTCTGTCCTCCCATTGTTGGCAACAAAGCATCTGGACGTTCTTTAGCAATAACTTTTTCGACTATTTCCGGTGTTAGCGGTTCAATATAGGTGCGGTCGGCTGTTTCCGGGTCGGTCAT
Source organism: Dolichospermum lemmermannii CS-548 (assembly GCF_028330815.1). Taxonomy (NCBI): domain Bacteria; kingdom Bacillati; phylum Cyanobacteriota; class Cyanophyceae; order Nostocales; family Aphanizomenonaceae; genus Dolichospermum; species Dolichospermum lemmermannii. The sequence continues at coordinate 7,298 of NZ_JAQMTJ010000264.1, read as the reverse complement.
GATTGTCGCTGGGTTGGAGTTTACCAGCACGACTTCATAGCCTTCTTCTCGCAAGGCTTTACAGGCTTGAGTTCCAGAGTAGTCAAATTCACAGGCTTGGCCAATCACTATTGGTCCTGAACCTAACAGGAGTATTTTTTTGAGGTCTTGACGACGGGGCATAGTTTTTACCTTAGATGACAAAAATACAAATCTTGACTATTTTAAGGGTCTTTATGTCCTCATTATCAACTTTTCCGGGTAGCGGTTGCGTTAAGGGGAAGAATTTATGGGAATGGGGGATTTTTGGTAATGGTTTTTACGTTTTTTTTCTCACGCAGAGGCGCAGAAGCACAAAGAGAATTTAATTGTTTATTTATTCGTTATGGATTATGACAATAAAGCTGCACAGATAATTAATTTATCTTTCTTTATCTGCGTTTATCTGCGTTGATCTGCGTTCAATTATTTATTGTTAGATATATAAAATAGGCAATGAAAATAATTGGTTTTAAATGCCTGATATAGAAAATGGCAGAAATGGTAATTTACTCTTTTCTGCCAAAAGGATTAATTTTGTAAAATTCTCAATTACTAAAATTTTCTCTGTCTTGATTTTGTTAAATTGAGATTATGAGAAGTTTAATTTTGAGCAAGTTGCACAAAACCCAAGGTTAAGCTATCTTTCGCTAGGAAATGAGCTAAGTGATAAGCTCTTTCTTCAGTTTTTAAGAGGATTTTTTCGTATAAGTAGCGTGTGCCTCTATCACCTAAACTCTCTGCCTGTGCTGCTTGACGGCGAATTACTCCAATTAATGCTTGTTCGGCAATTAGGTTATTTTCTACCATCTTTCGAGCAGAAAATACGCCATCTGCTTCTGGTTCAAAACAGCATAATTCAGCTAATTTACTAAAACTTGCTGCGGGTATTCCGCCCAAACCATTCAAGCGCTCGCCAATTTCGTGGATGTGATCTTGTACTTCTTTATAACTGGCGTTAAAGAATTCATGCAGTGAATTGAATTCTGCACCTTCAACTACAAAATGATGTTTTTGGTATTGTAAGTACAATGCCTGAAAACTAGCTAATACGACATTAAATCCTTCAACAACTGGGGCGGTAACACTGTGATCTAGTAATACAGGATTGTCGTAAACCTGACCAAAATTGTGTAATATAGTTTGCGTATCAGACATGGTTTTTCTCTCTTTTTAACAGTTATGATTTTTAACTGCTTACCTCTCACATATTAGCATTTTCAAAATAAAATCAAGGCTACTAAATCTAAAAAATTTTGGCATTATTACCAATCATAAGTATTAATTTCTTGCCTATATCTGTGCTTAAAGATATATATTTGGTATTTATCTTGACTTCATTCTCAAAGTGTGCATATATCTCTATAAATAAAATATGAGATTTTTTCTCAAAATTAATGACAATATTTTGCAGTTAGTGTATTCTAAAGAAAGAAGCTAAACTCCGACTAACTCGCAAATTTAGGCTGTGGGTTTCTAGTTTTACTGCAATTTTATGGCATTTTGAGGGCTACTCGCTTGAAATCTTCTAGCTCGGACACAGATAAAAAGCACGTTATTGATATAGGTTGGGCAGATCGTTGGCAGGTTTATCAACGCTTACAAGAGTTAGATATAATTTGTGTTTGTGAGACTAACCAGCCTTTAACTGTAGAAATAAATAACCCCACCGCAGCTATACAACTTTGGAGTGTAATTCAACAATTCACTGCTTCTCGTCAAGACTTGATTGGAAATATTGAAAATTGTTGGTGGAAAACGTCGGAACTGTGATTTTTTTGATTCTTGTGATTTTTGTGATGATGATTTTTTACTTCTGACTCTTAACCATTATTTATAGTGAATGAGAAAACGTCGGAACTGTGATTTTTGTGATGATGATTTTTTTACTTCTGACTCTTAACCATTATTTATAGTGAGCGAAGTTGAACCATGAGTATATCTACTAATGCAGCAGTAACGGAATTTTGTTTTGAAGGCAGATTTTTGGATTTTGTGATTAAGGATGGATATAAGCTGAAGGGTTTGTTATTAGGAACTTCTGAGGGTGAATGTTATATAAAATTAGCCAAGCATTTACGGAGTGCTTTTGATTTACGTTTACCTCAAGGGACTTGGCTGCAAGTTGTGGGGACAAAACAATATAATGCGAAAAAAGATCAGGTAACTCTGGTAGCAGAACGAGTTATGGCTGCAAGTTCTAATATGGGAACAGTTGCAGCGCAAATTCCAGTTAAGACGAAACCAGCTAAAACACAAACAATTCTAGTTTGTCAAAAATCTGATTGTATGAAGCGTGGTGGGAAGGCTTTGTGTCAAGCTTTGGAGTCGGAGTTAATAAATAACGGTTTAGAAGATTCAGTCACTATTAAAGGGACTGGCTGTATGAAGAACTGTAAAGCCGGTCCTAATTTAGTGATGCCCGATAAAACTCGTTATAGTAAAATTCAAGCTACTCAAGTTCCAGCTTTGATAGATAAGCATTTTTCTGGGGAAATTCGGGAGAATGCAGAGGATATGGTGGTAAATATTCCCAGCTTTGTGGAAGTTTAGTTGCTGTTTATTGTTGGGTTTTCTTGCGTCAACCCAACCTACAAATATATGGTTAGTTAATTGCGACAAAAGACGGAGTAAGTGATGATAAAAATTCCATTATTTCTTGTATTAACGGATGTTCTTGTAATATCTTAATTTGTTCATCATTTATATTGCTAAATATTCTCTCACTAATTGATTGTTCTTTACCTAAGACTGTCTCTAAAAATTCTTTAGGTTTACTTTGAGCAAATTTCCATTCTAAATCATTAAATTGACGTTGTGCTATTTTTTCAATTAATGATTTATCTTGTATTAAAATAATTTCTATTTCTGGAACAGCTAGAGAAGCTTGAAAAGGGATACCGGCAGATGCTCGACGCAATAAATAATTAATTAAATCTTGCTTTTCAAATATTTGAGATTCATTATCTGTATCTGCATCTAGGATTAAGATAACAGGAGTATTTCTGGTAGCGAGTAGTGAACTTGCTAATGATCTTACTTCATACTGTCCGTTTCCTACAACGAATTTAACATCTTGCAAAAGATGTTTAGGAAGTAATTTCTGCAAGATTTCTTGATCTCGATTACCTTCTAACACTATATAAGCTAATGTCATAATACAGCCTCAGTTTTAATGTTGTAATTAGCTAGTCCTTGTTCAACACAAATACGATATTTTTTGATTAATGCTCTACGTATACACTCATTTTCTAAAGAATATTTAATTTCTTCTCCTTCCCACAATAGAATAGTTTGAGGTGCAACAAATCCCGCTAAGGTTTCCGATGCTTCTGTAAATCCACTACGACTAAATATACTCCCAATGGTTGCTGCTGGTCTGCGTAATAGTTGATTTCTTAGCTTGGCTATAGGTTCAATTTTAACAGGTTTTGCTGTGTCTTTACATTCTATTATACAAGATAAGCCATCTGCATGGGTATTATCGAGACTGGCAAAGGAAAGGGTAGTACTATTACTACTGGCTACAAAACCAAAGGTTTGGGACAACCATCCCATATTCGCGAAAGTTTTCCCCGTAACATCAAAGTTAAAATCCTGGGAACTTCCCCCAGCCGACACCTTTAATGTTTTAACTGTTGGATTACCACCCAGATTACCAGCCAAATCGAAGCTAACTGAATACTGATTTCCTGGCTGAGTCACAAAAGTTTGTGCGATACTCCCAGCTTGCAAATGATTTAAATCTAAACTAAAACTACCATTGGAATTCTGCCAAAATGTGTTGATATAATCAATAGCTCCACTGGTAACTGTCCAATCATTAATGGCAGTTGAATTAGTAGGTACGGCTACAAAAGGAAAACCACTACCTAATGATGAATTTTCAAAGCTACCATTTTTGATCAAATTGATGGCTGAGGCAGGATTGGTCGCTAATAAAAAAGAAGCAGAGAAACCAGCTAGAGTAACAATCTGAAACAGTTTAATGGGAAATGTTTTCATTGTAATTATGAAGATACAGCAAGTTCAGCTTGAGTGAGGTACACCTTATTCGTATGATAACTCATACTACGTATTTGTAGCAACTGCTGATGCTACACCAATTTGAGTGTTGAAGCGGTTTTTAACTAACCACTCCAGACACAGACAACACAGAAACCAGAATAGTCATCTATAACTAATTCTCAATTAGTCTTGTTTTATTTGATAGGATTTAAAATTGCTTATGCAGTAAAGATAGTTCTTCCTCGTCAAAACTATGATAACACGGTTTTCAGTTCGTGTCAATAGATTTCCTTCTTTTAAACGCGAAAAAATAATGTTTTTGAAATCTGATCATGTAGCGAAGCCATATTATCCTATTTATTTACTGCTAATAACTGGGAGTTTTCTAATCTTGACAGCCACTTTTCTAAATAAACTTGAATGGCTTTTTTTTCAGATGAATCTTGAGTATCCAATGGATAAGGTAAAAGTCCTAAAATCGCGGCTGTGGTTACACAAAACATCGACTTTTGGAAACTCATACAAATTTGTATTCGCAAATCATCTTCACTTCTGAGACTGCGACGATAAATATTATGTAAATATTCTGGCAAATAATGACGCATATCTTGCATTAATAATGTGGGAGGAATTCCTGCACCACCAATAGGTAAAGGATCTGCGTATAATGCACCATATTGGAATCGAGATTGATCTGGAGGAACTTGATATGCTTGAGCGTTTAAAGACACTGTTCCTAAAAATGGTGTACCTCTAAAAAATACGGCTTCTACATAGGGAACTGCGGTATCTGCAAGGAAGGTTAAACCAACTGATTTGGGAATCAGATCATAGACTTTATCGCCTATTTTGACACTGTATGTAATAGGTGTCATTGCATCTGCAACTAAAGCCAGTTTAATATGTTCTACAACTTGGGGAATTGATTTAATTTGTCCGTTGTCATAGCGATCTGATAGACTCAGAAACATATCCGCCATGACTCGCCAAAATTGACCTAATCCAGTGTAATAAGCGGAGACTCGTAACTGTTCTATTAAGAATTCGGGAAACAGTTCATTAAGTCCCAAAATCAGGGGATTATATTTAAATTTAGCAGTAATAACAGCTTTTGCTCTATCTTGAAATTCTTTAGTATCTAAATATGCGTCTAAACCACCACCACCATGCCACATCATGGTTTTCATGCAATATTCGGCATATTCAAAATTAATCCGATCATGCCATAAATGACGGATTAATTTAGCAAAAGAAACATCACCATCAAAATATTTAAAGAAGGGAAAAAATATTAAAAATTGATGTTCAGCAATGTAGATAAGATTTTTAGAATAAGCATCTAAAACCACTCCATAACTTTTAAGAATGCCAACAACTTCTAAAACGTTTTCGGGACTATCTTTGAGTAATGCTTCTCCAGTTTGTAAGCGGTGAATATATTCAGCTAGGGGGTTGTAAGGGGGATTTTTTTGAGTTTTCATGATGTCAATTCTCCTGGAATTCAACTGTCTTAACTATGATGTTTGGGATTTTTTTGATTTGTTTGATGATCTGGTTGTGGTGATTATCGGCCTCCACTGTCTTAACTATGATTTTTGGGATTTTTGGGATTTTTTTGATTTGTTTGATGATCTGGTTGTGGTGATTATCGGACTCCACTGTCTTAACTATGATGTTTGGGATTTTTTTGATTTGTTTGATGATCTGGTTGTGGTGATTATTTTTCTCGGAAAGTTAAGAATCCAATAGTTCCCGATTTGCTACTAGATGATGATTATTCGTTTTTACCATTGTGGTAATTGTGGCTTGGGTATAATGGACTAACCAATTAGGTTGAATGCCGAAAATAACGATCGCTACTGCTAGAATGATGGCAGGGATGCGATCGCTCCAATACACACGAGGTAAGTTCATCACTGCTGCTGATAACCGCCCAAAAAAGGCACGATTCAGGAGAATTAGGAAGTAAACCGCAGTTAAACCATTTCCGAGCATTGCTAACAATGTTTGTACCGGAAAAACTGCAAAACTGCCCCGAAAAATAATAAATTCGGAAATAAATCCCACCATTCCCGGTATACCTGCACTGGCCATAACGGCAAAAATCATTAAACTACCAATAACTGGTAAACCTCGTTCTGGGTTTAATAGTCCCCGAATGACATTTAAATCTCGACTACCAGCTTTTTTATAGACAACTCCCACCAACAGGAATAACATAGCGGATATTAATCCGTGACTAATCATTTGCATAACTGCCCCCAAGACGCTGAGGGGTGTGGATGCGGCTGCTGCTAACAAGACATAGCCCATGTGGCCGATAGAACTATAAGCCACCATTTTTTTCATGTCTGTTTGCGCGATCGCACAAGATGCCCCAAACAAAACGCTAACTACTGCCCATGTAGCTAACCAAGGTGCTGCATAAGCCCAAGCATCTGGTAATAAATTCATCCCAAATCGCAGTAAGCCATAAGTCCCTAATTTTAATAATATCCCAGCCAACAGCACAGATATGGGTGTGGAGGCTTCCACGTGGGCATCTGGTAGCCAAGTATGGAAGGGAACGAGGGGGATTTTAATACCAAATCCTACTAAAATGCCGACAAGGAGTAAAATTTGCGTTGCTAAGGGTAGAGATTGAGCGTTTAAGGTTGCTATGCCAAAACTAGGAGAACCACTCAACCAAACCATTCCTAAGAAACTGGCTAAAATAACGATTCCTGAAAAAGCTGTATAAATCAGAAATTTTGTGGCTGCATAACCTCGTTTTTCACCTCCCCAAATCGCAATTAGCAGATATAGAGGTATTAATTCCAATTCATAAAACAGGAAGAATAATAATAAATCCTGTGCTAAAAATGCTCCAGTTACTCCAGCACTTAATAGCAGAATTAGAGAGTAGTAAAATCTCGGACGTTGTTGGGATTCATCGCTGCTATAAATAGCAATACAAGTTAATAATCCATTGAGGATTAATAAAGGTAGTGATAAACCATCTATCCCCAGATTGTAGTTTAAGCCAATAGCATCTACCCAAGGTAAGGATTCAGCAAATTGTTGAGCAATTTCTCCAGGGTTAAACTGAGTTGCTAGGAAAATAGTCCATGCAAAAATAATCACGCTAAAGAAGAAAGCAATGATTCGGGATAGTTTACCAGAGATGGTAAAAGGATAGAAACCAATAAAAGCCGCACCAATTAACGGCAGTAAAATCAATGTACTCAGCATAGAGGTTGGAGAGGTTGGGGAGGTTGGGGAGGTTGGGGAGG
>NZ_JAQMTJ010000263.1:0-24546 GCF_028330815.1 Dolichospermum lemmermannii CS-548 | reverse complement strand
CAGTAGGGGCGAAGCATTTGGAAGATAAATTATCGCTCATTGCCAAAAATAGTTCTCCAAATGCTTCGCCCGTACAGTTGTCAGTTGTTAGTAGGGGCGAAGCATTTGGAAGATAAATTATCGCTCATTGCCAAAAATAGTTCTCCAAATGCTTCGCCCGTACAGTAGTCAGTGGTCAGTGGTCAGTGGTCAGTTGTGCGCTGACTAGCAATTTATGTTATTAGGAAAATTTAGATAAAAATGGTTGAAAGTATGATGTTGGCACAATTCCAGAATTTGTACCCCAACGGCAGTATTATCTCAGAATTAATAGAAATTTTTCAAGGGAAATATATCGTCCGTGTCAGTATACAACTCGAAGGTATCACCAGGGCAACGGCGATCGCAGGAGCAGAAACAGTAGAAGCAGCAGAAGACCAGGCTAGAAACAGAGCTTTAACGGTTTTGGGGATCAAAAATACACCGGGGGAAGTCACAAAATCTGTCTCCCCATTAGTTACCACTCCACAAATAAAACCCACTTTCCAGGAATCAAAACCTGTTCCCCCTGTTAACAATACACAGATATATACACCACCGCTACCAGAAGAAGAAATTGATCCCAAATTTCCAGAACCAGAAATATTTTCTCATCAAGAACCAGAATATCCACCTTTATCAGAAGTCCCTCCTAGTAATGTCACGCCATTTACACCTCGCAGTTATACCCCTTATGAGGATACTGGTGTCCAGTCAGTCGTCGGTAAAAAGAAAAGACATAATGAACCAGTAAATTTATCTGATGTCATTGCCCAAACAGACGTAGAAATCGAGCGCTTAGGCTGGACACCAGAACAAGGTAAAGATTATCTGGTCAAAACCTACAGTAAACGAGGACGTTCTCTGCTGAGTGAAGAAGAATTACGAAATTTTCTCACTTACCTCAAATCTCAACCAGATCCAATTGCGGGATTTTAGAATCAGGAGTCAGGAGTCAGGAGTCAGGAGTCAGGAGGAAGAAGAAAGAAGAAAGAAGAATTTTCTCATTGACAACTGACAACTGTACGGGCGAAGCATTTGGAGAACTATTTTTGGCAATGATCGATAATTTATCTTCCAAATGCTTCGCCCCTACTGACAACTGACAACTGACAACTGACAACTAACCACTGACAACTGACAACTAACCAATAACTAAACTAGAGGTACAGGACGACTACCGGCGGCATGACGGTCAATTACTTGGTCAATCAAGCCATATTCCTTGGCTTCGGCGGGAGACATAAAGAAATCACGTTCGGTATCTTCAGAAATCCGCTCAAATGGTTGACCAGTATGATCAGCGAGAAATTCGTTTAGCCGCTGCTTGTGATACAAAATTTCGCGGGCTTGAATTGCAATATCAGTTGCTTGTCCTTGAGCGCCACCGAGGGGTTGATGAATCATAATCCGTGAATGGGGTAAACTCATCCTTTTACCCTTTGTACCCGCGCTGAGGAGAAAAGCTCCCATACTGGCCGCCAATCCAGTACAAATTGTACAGACATCAGGGCGAATATGCTTCATGGTGTCAAAAATACCCATTCCCGCTGTCACAGAACCACCAGGAGAATTAATGTACATATATATGTCCTTCTCCGCGTCCTCAGAATCTAAAAACAGCAGTTGGGCAACAATCAAGTTAGCCAGATTGCTATCAACCTGTTCTCCCAAAAAAATAATCCGCTCACGCAACAGCCGTGAATAGATATCAAAGGCGCGTTCGCCTCGGCCGGATTGTTCAATAACGATAGGAATCATTTAGTGTGTTTTAGCTATTTTTCATTTATTCTATCGGTGACAACGGCTAATTGTGTTGAAATTGCCAATTAAGATTAGGACAAGCCAGGTGAAGAGAGCAGATAGAAGCTCATGTAAAGAAATATATTTTACGCAAATATCAGTATTATTACGGTTCTTGCTAATCGAGTGACTGGAGTAAAACAATGAGATATTCCCAGGGATTTAAAAATAAATTTGGATCTTTAGGACACTTTTTGGGAAAAACAAACGTCCACGTTGTTAGGTACATATAAAGAGAGAACTGGATCACATTTTTTCACAGATTTCTGAGCTATTCTCAAATTATATTCACCAAATCCGATAAACCAATAACACAAAGTGTATTGAGAATAACAAGTTCCTATGGAAGTCTCATCCATATAAATAAAGAGAGGGATATTATGCTAGAAAAACTTATACAAGCGGCCTTTATTACATTTTTATTGCAACTCATCGCCGTATTGAGTAAAACTACTCCAATACATCCCAAGGCAGTCTCACCTCTTGCGGAAATGTCGGGTCCTGTAATTAGTTCGACTTTTCAGGTTTCGGAGTAAAATGCAGCCTAGACGGAACAGGGAACAGGTAAAAATTTTAATCTTTTCCCTGATTACCAATCTTTTCAATCTTTTATTTTTAATTCCGCCCTGGGGTAGTAGTCATGACTTTATTTTTGCTATTCTGATTATCTCCACCTGTGATACTGCGGAAATATAGCCCACCAATACTGATGAGAAATATTAAATATCCCACGGCTTGAACAATATAGATTTTGTCTCTATAACCAAATAAGGACTTGAGAATGATACCTGGGAATTGTTCGTCAGATAAGATTTTTTCAGCATTCCAAACCATTGGACCTAAGATACAAGAGTGAATTCTGGTAAAGTGTTCATAATAGAAACAAAGATTTTCTGAAGAACGACTACTCAAAGCTAGATTAGCTGTGGCTTCATCAAAATGTTGTAAACCGGAAACTACTAAACCAGAAACAATTAATATTAATAAAACGCCCATAACTTGAAAGAATTGGCGAATATTAATTTTCACACCCCATTTAAATAATAAAACGCCAATTACTGACGCTGTGGCTAAACCACCCAGTGCGCCTAAAGTCGGTAATAAACCTTGTTGAAAATTAGCTGCAACGAAGAGAACAGTTTCAAATCCTTCGCGGACAATGGCGACTAGAATTAAACTAAAAACTCCCCAAGCTGCATTGGAATTTTTGCCTATTGCGTCGGTAACTGCTCCCTCAACTTGTGCTTTCATAAATCTGGCTTGTTTTGTCATCCAGATTAACATCCAACTCAGCATGACTATTGCTAAAACACTAAATACACCTTCCAATGTTGGCTCAACAACAGAGGTATATTGAGGATTAATAGATCCTAAGAATTTAATGATCCCCGTAAATAAAATACCGATTAAGCCACTGACAATAATACCAACAATTACGCCAGCATAAACCCAAGGGTTGAGTCGAGATTGTTGGGCTTTTTTTAATAATGCGAGAACAATACCCACAACTAAAGCGGCTTCGACACCTTCTCGCAGGGTAATTACAAAAGTGGGTAGAGCGGTACTAAAATTCATTTTATTAGTTAGTTGTCAGTGGTCAGTGGTCAGTAGGGGCGAAGCATTTGGAAGATAAATTATCGGTCATTGCCAAAAATAGTTCTCCAAATGCTTCGCCCGTACAGTGGTCAGTTGTAGATTTTATTTCTCCTGAATTCTGACTCCTGACTCCTGCTTTATTAGCTAAAATCGCGTAACATTTTCTTGAGTTCGAGATTGTGCATCTCTTCTTGTCCGATCATACCACGGCTGAATTCTTCTAAATAAATACTGGCATTGTTGACAACTGCTAGAAGACTTTTGTACATATCTAAAGCTTTCTTTTCATGGGATAAACTTTCTTGCAAAATATCCTTAACGTTATGTTTGAAAGTTTCTTCCATTGGGGCGATTCTCAAAGTAGGATGTCCTTCTAAGCCTGTGAGAATTTCTCCCACTTGTTGAGCATGAAGTAATGATTCTGTGGCTTGCGCTTTGAAGAATGCCACAATAGGTATACGATTTGGACCTGTTACCATTAAGGAATAATGGGTGTAGCGAACTACCCCTGCTAGTTCAAATTCCATAATGGAGTTGAGAATATCAATTGTTTTTTGGTGGTCGAGTTCTTGCATTAGTTGTTAAGTTGAGCAAAATTACATCAGGAGAGGATTTAGCTACCAATTATTAGTGAGCAGTTATACTTTTTTTAAGGTTTGAAAACCCTAACTGTTTTCACTCTTAGTTTTTAACTATTTTCTCTCTTATTCATCATTTTAAACTGCTTATTCTGGACTTCCAATGGTGTGAAAATACTAACTTTGTGCTTTAGTGCTGGTTTTTTCTCGCACTTTTTGGGTATTTTCCTCGATGGTTTTCACTAGCTTGGTAACATCTTCTGGAGTGCTAACTGCTTGCGCTGGGGGGATAGCAGTAGGCCAAACTTTCACTAGTTCTCCAAAAGCTGTATCTATGGCTTTGTGTGCTTGAGGATGTTCTTGGGTCATTTGGCTAGAAATACTTTTATATAGCTCCTGAGAATAGACGACAAAACCACGAGAATCTTGATATTCAATGGGGGCAGTAATTTTGCCATTCGCAATTGCTGCACCATATTCTGAGTTGGCTGCGTCTAGTAAACTGGTGATTACTTGCAGAACAAATTCGGGTTTACTGCGTTGTTCGGCTGGTAAAATTGCGATCGCACTATCAACGGCTTGCACAGAAGTGGTAAAGTTAGTTTTTATTTTGGCATCCTTGGGATTAGATTTCACTAAATCAGTTAAACTGACTAAGTTGCTTTTAAATTCTTTAACTTTACGTTCATCTAATTGTTCTTCAATATCAATATAAATCTCCTCAACTGGATGTCCAATATGGGGTTGAGCTTGTTTGGGTTGATTTTGATCTAATAATTCTTTGGCTACTAAAAGATGTCCTTTCATTAACCCCAATTTGGTCATGTAGTCAATATCTTTAGCTTCACCTGTAAGTACCACTTCCTCAACTGTCACCATGTCTTTAATTTGGTCAAACTGTGGTTGAGTAATCACTTTTTTACTGACTAAATCCGTTGGATTAGCGTAGGGACGATTAGCTTGGATTTTGTTGGATAAAGCCGGAATTCCTAATGTAGCTTCTAATTTATCTAACTGCGATAAAATTGCATTATTGATATTAATTTTAGCTTTACCACTATGACCGCTATGGGCGCTGGTTTCGGCAACTTGGGCTGTACTTGGTGTTGATTTAACATCTGCTGTGGGTGAGTCGCTGGTACAAGAACTCAGGGAAATCATCGCACAAGCCGCGATAGATAAGAATAAATAACGGAATTTGATCATTTTTACTCCTGGTAAATTGAATAGTTCTAACCAGCTTAATAGCTTTTTTAATAACCTCTTATTTTGATCTATCACAAATGAGAGATTTTATCAAATAATTTATCTAGGATTCTAAATTATTTGCCTATATACTTATATTATTTTTTACCAAGGAGCGTGTTTTTATGAGCATAATGCAAATTATGCTGATATTCAATCATCTTTTGTTGGGCAACTGGATAATGAATACTAGAAACTGGAATAGTTTGCATTAACTTTATTGCTTGTTGCCAATTATTAACTACTTGTTGCCATTCCGGTAAAGAGGTTGCTGTTTGGGTAAGATTAGCAGCATTTATCGCTGCATTCACAGCTTGACGAAAATTATCAACTTGGGAATCAAAACTTGATTTAATATTTGTTATCTCTGACGATAAACTCCAAAGTTTAATAGTTGCGTCTGCGCTACCACTGATCAGAATTTGTTGATTAGGACTAAAAGCTAAAGACCAAACTGCTTTTTTATGACCATTAAGAGTATTAATTAATTTGCCATTTTCTACATTCCAAAGTTTAATATTATGATCATAGCTACCACTGGCTAAAGTTTGCCCATTAGGACTAAAAACTACAGAATAAACAGCTTTATCATGTCCTACCAAAGATTGAGATAATTCTCCTGTTTGGATATTCCATAATCTAATAGTATGATCAGAACTACCACTGGCAAGATATTTACCATCTGGACTAATAGCTATAGACCAAATTGGTTGTTCATGTGCTGCTAAAGGTGTTCTAATTTTGCCTGTGGGAATATGCCAAAGCATAATTTTACCACTTTCACCAGCACTAGCCAGAATTTTGCCATCTGGACTAATAGCAACGGTTCTAACTTCATCCGATTGTTGAAAAGTGCGGATAATTTCACCAGTTTCTATATTCCAAAGTTTCACGGTTTTATCCCAGCTACTACTAGCTAATATTTTACCATTTGGGCTAAATGCAACAGATTTTACATCATCTAAATGTCCAGATAAAGTCCGAATTAATTGCCCTGTTTGTAAATTCCAAAGTTTAATATTATGATCCCAACTACCACTAGCGATGATTTTACTGTCAGGGCTAATTGCTACAGAATTAACTGAATTTCCATGTCCACAAAGTCTGTGAATAATTTTCCCTGTCTTTAGATCCCAAACATCAATATCTTTGTTTAAATTACCATTAACTATGGTTTTTCCGTCAGGGCTAATAGCGACAGAATAAACACGCAAACCATTAATATTAAGAGTTTTATGATTGGGAATAATTACGTTTGCATTACTTTGACTATTTATATTTAGGTTGAATTTTACTAAACCTAAAATAGCAAGACTTAGTAAGATGAAAAATTCGCAATTGCAAATCATTTTATAACTAAAGTGTTGGAACTTGGGCGTAAAAGATGTTTTTTCCATACATAATCCTTTTGTTGATTTATGAAAGTTGATTTTAAATAATCTGTTTCTTTGCTTGTTGCTGTGATTCTTTTTGGTACTCTAGCCAACGTCTTTTTAAGAATAAAGCCATAATTATTGTCATAAAGATTAATTCTACTGGAGTTAAAAGATTCCAATGTCCAGACATTTTTTCTTGAATATGCCAGAATAATAAGAATATAGCTGTGTAGGTTAATTGATGTAATCTTCGCCAGTTTTTCTTCATTTTTTTCACACTCCAATCATTGGAAGTAAAAGCAAGTAAAGCAAATATAATTAATGATGCTGTTCCTTCTACAGAAATGCTATAGGTTTGTAAATCAAATAAATCTACATTTCTTTTAATTACTATTAAAACCACATGACCTAAAGCCACTAAAAAAGCCAAAATACCTAATTGGCGACGATATTTTAATAAATTAACGATAAATCTGGCTTTTTTTACAGCAGGAATACTTATTCTTAAACAACTAGGAAGCAAAGTGAATATATAAGTAAATAAAGATAAGCAACCTAGTAAATTAGCTGGAGATATTGCAGAATTAATGAACATATACAGATGGCTTTTTTCTCTGACGAAACAACTTGATGGATGAAAAAAGATGCAATTTTTACTAGTTATATAATATGGATATATAGAATAACTGATAAAAATTCTTAATACATAAACAAAAAAATAGGTTGAAGATTTAATGACCAAAGATTTATTTAGGTTTGCTTCTGGGTAATGACTTCAAACTGTCCCATACACCCACTTTCAGCAATAGCATCTTGGTGAGGATGAAACATATACTTACCCGGATAGCGAAATGCAAACTCTAAAATATGCCTTTCTGCTACACCCATTGTTAAAACATCGGTTTTTTCACTGGGAGTCATTGTCATACCGGAACGATAAACATTAAAGAAATTAGCGTGCATATGAAACGTCACAGCGGGATCAAATTCAATAATATTCAAAACATAGACCCGAATCAACTGATTTTGATAAATTTGAATGGGATGGTGCATATAATGATGCGGCACACCATTAAAAGCATAATATTCATTGCGATTATCATCATTTATGTCATACCCAGACATGATTAAAACAATTTCATCAGCAGGAGGACGGGGTTTAGGAGGGTCAATAATAAACATCCCATATAAACCTTTAGCAATATGACGAGTAACCGGAGCAATGTGACAATGATACAAATGAACGCCATAGGGTTCGGCATCAAATTCGTATATAGTCGCTTTACCATTACCCACGGGTTTTATTCCATCCATTTCAGCGGGATGAACTCCGTGAAAATGCAGAGAATGGGAATGTCCAGCATTGTTGAGAAAAAGTATTCTTATTCTTTCCCCTTCTTTAGCCCTAAGTGTTGGTCCAGGAATCCGCCCATTTAAATCCCAAATGTTGTAGGAGACAGCACTATTAAGCTGAATGGTGGAAGTACCAGCAGTTAGCTGAAATTCGCGGACTGTACGCCCATTTTCCTGCTTAACTGTCCCATAATCAAACTCTCGTAACACCTGCATGGGGTTAGTAGCACCATTAGATGCTGCCATTTCCATTGGTGGGATTCTGACACTGGCATGATTTTTGACATTCAATATCTGCCAAATTGCTCCCGCACCAATGACTCCAGCGCCGGATAATCCCAGTTGTAGCAATTGGCGACGACTCCAAATTTTATCTTTACTGAAAGTAAAGTTGTCAGACATGAGACTAATAGGGATATGGGTATGTAAGAAATTGCAAATTATTTGCAATTAGCTTTAGGTATCCTATCCGACTTAGGAATTATTGTCAATAACTTGGAAAAATAATTTTTAGGGGTTTTTGGTAGTGCGGGCATCTTGCCCGCGTGAGCGAGACGCTCACACTACAGTCCATCATTTTTATCTTGACAAACTACTAGTACAGTACAGTGTAAGTAAGATAACCATTAAAAATCCCTAAAAAGGTTATACAATCTGCTTTTTTAATTTTTAATTGTTAATTTTTAATTCCACCCTGCGGTACTAGTAAATGGAATAAGGTGCTAGGATCGCTCAGGTAAGTAATAAATTAGACTCAACTCCATTTACTTTAACTATAGCGGTTATCGGTTGAATGAAATACCGCTATAATATCCTGTAAATCCTTAAATCCTGGATATCCTGATTTAGACAAGAGGTAGCATCTGGGAAACTACAATTTCTAAATCAGGAAAATCTAAAGGAGATATGTTTTGATGTTCTGTGATAATTTCTCGATTTTGATAACCTTCTATTGTAGGATTTCTAAATACAATTAATTCGCGTTTCACTACATCTAATACCCAATAATCCTTAATTCCTGCTTGAGAATAAGCTTTAGCTTTTATTTCTGTATCTAGTTTTAAACTACTATCTGCAACTTCGATAATTAAATAAACTTCTGCTGGGGTAGGATGATGATCTGCATAGTCTAGGGGATCTATTTTTACTACAGCAATATCTGGTTCTGGTTCAGACCTTTCATTTAATTTTACAGGGTCTTGAACAGCTATCCAAGCCTGATTTCCTAAACGATTTTGTAATAATTTATTGGTTCTTCCTACTGCTGAACGGTGGGCTATTCCTTTAGCAACCATCCAAATTATTTTCCCCTCTAATAATTCTACCCGTTCACTTGGTTCAAATATTCCTGCTTCAGCCATTCTGTGGTATTCATCAACAGTCCACAGCCGCAATTGTAAGGGAGATTCTGTGGTTTGCATAGTTAATTAAGGTGAATATTTATTCACTATTATATGATATTTTATTTGTCAGAATCAGGATGTCCAGGATTAAAGGATTTACAGGATTTTTTATGAAATACTTTAATTCACCCTTGAGAATAAGCCTTGGCTTTAATTTACTAGCATATTCAGTTAAAATAATCATAAAAACTACTTTGATCAAAATCTTCTAAATAACCATAGTCTGATGATCTGTAGTCATCTGATTTTTGCATATCTTTACTATAGTACATATCATCATATTCTTCTTGATAAGAATCATCATAGTCATCATTATTATTTAAATCCTCTACCGAATAATTATCTTCATAATCATCACTAACTTGAGTGTTATGTTTTGTTAATGGCTCATATATTGTTTCGGATTTGATATTATACATTTTACAAATCTCAAGGCGACGGACAAGGCGACGCAATAGATAGTCATCAAATCAACCCTTCACAAATTCGTAACCAACACCCTCTTGCCAACCTAACCAAATTCCCCCCACACTGCCTGGGAAATATCCTTGGGGTGCTTTAATCCCACATTCCGGACTTCAAAAAGTAGTATACAAAAACTACATTTACGACTAATTAAAAACTAGAATTTTAAAAAACTAAGTAGCCACCAATAAATAAATTACACACACCAAAAATCTAGCTTTTTTATTATGTTTAAAAAGCTAGTAAGACAGTTTAATTTGAATTTTTCAATCAGTTATGCAAATACAAGACTATGCGATCTGACGGGATGACAAAATAGTCTAAAAAGCTTATCAGATAAAGATTATACCGATTTATGGTAAAAAAAGATAGAAGCACTTTTCTCAATAAGGACTATCTATTGATAATGTTACCTGAATTCTACAAAACACACATAAAAAATCAATTAAATCTGGCAGAGTATATCTTGCTCAAAATTATGATTATTCTGCTGCAATCGCTGAAAAAAGTAAGTTTAGAAACTTTGGCTACTGCTTTACCAATTCCGATTAAATTTGAAAGTAGAAAAAGAAAAATACAGAGATTTCTATCCTTGTCAAACCTAACAATTGAGAAAATCTGGTTTCCGATTGTGAAAACATTTTTAGAAACATATTTGAAGGATGAAAAGTTAATTTATGTAGTGATGGATAGGACGGCTTGGGGACGCATAAATTTATTCATGATTAGTATTATATTGATTGTAAAAATGTAGTCAAAATGTAGGTTGGGTAGAGCGATAGCCAAACCCAACACAGTTAGAACTTTGTCGTTTATGAATGTTGGGTAACATACGTCAACCCAACCTACTATGGTTTGACAGTTGCGCGTAAACTATAATTACCAGTTTCCCCTCTTTGTGAAGATTTGGCAACTAAGCGTAGCATTACTTGTGACAGCAGCTTAGTGATTAGACGTAAGTAGCAAATATTTTGTTTCTATGGAAATCCAGTAGCTATTTATTTCGAGAATTTTTAGGCTCAAATTTCAAATATGTTCCTCCCAATCCTTCTACAATTGTTCTTGTATTAGCAGCCATCATTTTCTGATAGGTTTCTCCGTCACTTCCTGGTTCACCTAGTCCGTCAATATAAAGTGGTCTTTGAAAAACCTTTACTTTCGCTGCTGTCGCTACAGGTGCGAGTAAATTAGAATTGGTATTTGTATCTGCAAAAATTGTTGGTACTTGATATTTTTGAATCTCTCTAACCAAATTTTTAACTTTTAGATCTGTCAATTTTCCTGTATTTTTGACATTACCTAAATTGACTGAATAGGGAATATCATAAGCTTTGACATAATAAATCATTGCTGAATTTGTTGTCACTAATTTTCTATTTTTATCGGGAATACTAGCTAATCTGCCTTTAATCCAACTATTAATTTGATTGATTTCTTTAGTTACTTTCTTGGTATTTTTATTATAAATATTTTTATTTTCTGGTGCTAATTTAACTAAGCTACTATTAATTATTTCTACCATTTTGATAGTATTAATAGGATTATGCCAAACATGAGGTTCAATAATTTGCTTACCATTTTTTCTGATTTGGATGGAATTTACACCCATAGTTTTAGCAACGGCAATTTTTAATTTAGGTTTTTTAATCTCTTCAATAATTTTAATTAAACCTGGTTCAAAATTATAACCATGATACAATACTAAACTAGCATTTTTAATGGCTTGATTATCTTCTGGTATGGGTTTATAATTTATGGGATTTATCCCAGGAGGAATTAAACAAATCAGATTAATTGTATCTCCAGCAACTTGTTTTGTTAAATCGCAAATTACGCTATTAGTTACTACGACAAACGGTAAATTATTATTAATATTTTTATTAGTGGTATTATATGTTGTATTAATAGGTTTATTTCCACATCCAGATAAACCCACCATTAAACCTAAAATGGTAGTTCTCAATAAATGTGGAGATAGTTTTTTTGCTGACATAATTGATTGTAATTGATGAATATATTAAAAAGTCCAGAAATAATTATATAAAGTAATAAAGACACAGACTTGCTGTGTCTTGTAAAACATTTATTGTTCTAATTTATTAAATTCCAGCCATAGGTAACTTACCTTGTAATTTCTGTAAATTAGCTTGAACACAATTAGTGCAATTGCAACCAATTTGTTCTATTACAGAATGTGTGATGCTATTTATTTGCGGTGTAGCTATATCAAAATTTGCTTGATTAGATGTCACCACAATCATTTGTACAGCGGGTGCAGCTTTGAATTTGGAAGCGTGTGCTGGGTTAACTACCAATAGCAGAGATGCTAAAAACATAGGAAAAGCCAGCAAAATCAGTTTGACTATTTTCATAAGTTGTCAGTTGTCAGTTGTCAGTTGTCAGTAGGGGCGAAGCATTTGGAAGATAAATTATCGGTCATTGCCAAAAATAGTTCTCCAAATGCTTCGCCCGTACGGCGAAGCATTTGGAAGATAAATTATCGGTCATTGCCAAAAATAGTTCTCCAAATGCTTCGCCCGTACAGTTGTTAGAGGATTTTTCTACCAGTCAATACTTCTCGGACTTCTAGCATGGCTGAATAGGTGGGGAGAATGTGTAAAGTTTCATTCACTGGTGTATGCTCTAGAGCAGTAGCGATCGCTTGCTGCAAATTTGACTCTACAATCAGATTGATGTCACTGTCCAGAGACTCCTGACTATAACGCAGACGTAAAGCCATATCATACACGCGATCGCCACTGACAATCAACGTTCCACCCCGTGCTACTAACTTTTCTGTATCCACATCCCAAATCCATGATACATCAGTACCATCAGGGGTTCTGTCATTCAACACCAATAAAGTAGTTTTATCGGTACTTTCAGTGACGACACGAATAGTTTCATTTGTTCCTACAGGGTTTTTTGATAATAAAATCCGCACCCGTTTACCATCAATTACCAAATCTTCTGCACGACCAAAAGCAGCTTGAAAATTATTAATTCCATCTCTAATACTAACTTCATCAACTCCTAATTCTTTTGCTGCTGTGGCTGCGGCTAAAGTATTATATTTGTTGTACAAACCCACAAGAATTTGTGACCAATCCTGGCTTAATAAAGCGGGTTTACTTTTAGTAAAACCACAACTAGGACAAGTAAAATCTCCCAAATGGGACAAATAAACCCCTTGATAATCTAAAGCATGACCACAGCTAGGACAATAAATAGAATCCACAGCATGAGGAATAGCTTCTAAATAATTTTCAGGTTCATTTAAACCAAAGAACAAAACCTTTTGGGGTAACTGTTGACCCAAATAAGATAAAGTCGGATCATCAGCATTGGGAATAACTACCGTTGTTGTTGGTAAAGTAGCAATCACCTTAGTCCACCGCTTACTAATACTATCCACTTCCCCATATCTATCCAACTGGTCACGGAACAGATTTAAACAGAGAATAATTCGAGGTTGTAGCGGTTTTAAAACCTTGGGAACTATATTTTCATCAACTTCCAAAATTGCATAATCTACATTCAGGTTTCCTAACAGATTCGCATTATCTATCAAAGCCGTTGCTAACCCATTTTCGAGATTTGCACCTGTAGAATTATGGGCAATCCGAAAGCCCTTCCGTTCTAAAATGGTGCATAATAGTAAAGCAGTAGTCGTCTTCCCATTCGTCCCCGCAATGAGAATTATCCCATTTTTCACTTGCTGACTCAATAACTCCAAAATGCGGGGTTCTATCCGTCGCGCAATCGAACCTGGTAAGACACTAGCAGCACCAAGACGCAGTGACCTCACCAAAAACGTGACACTTTTGGCCATTGATACCGCAAAACCCAAGCGGAGTCTATCTATAACTTTTATTTTCTTACCTACAGTCATGATTTATAAATAACCTATAATTGCAAAAAGAATTTAAACTTGTAAGTTTAACTAATTAGAAAAGATAGCATCAAAATGAGTATAGTCTCACTAACAAATAATTTTTTCTCTGAAAACACCATGTAAAGGTTATCTTAAAAAATAGTGCATGGGTGTGATTATTATCCAAACCAGTTAACATCAGTTCAGCACAAACTCACAAAAAATAGTAGCAAAGACAAGGTTTCTGTTAATGAATAGCATAAAGTGGCTTTTTTTACAAACTCAAATAATTGCTAACGGTCGCCGGTTAGTGTCAAAATGCTTATTGCTGCTTGTTTGTCTATTCGTAATTAGTATGCAGCCAGCATTAGCAGGTATTAAAGATGACCGATATGATGGCAATATTTTTGTAATTTATGCTGGTAATGGTTCTCTAGTTCCTTCCAAAGAAACACTAGCTCAGACATTAGCAGAACATAAACCAGCGATAGTGACATTCTACACTGATGACAGTAGCGATTGCAAAAAATATGCGCCGGTTGTTTCCGAAATGCAAGCATTCTATGGCCGCGCAACAGAAATCATTCCTATCAGCGTTGATACTCTTTTAGCTGACAAAACCTATCAACCCACAGAACCAGGATATTATTATGGAGGAAGTGTGCCTCAAGTTGTAGTTTTTGACCAGTCGGGTAAGGTAGTTTTCAATAAAAAAGGTCAAGTCCCTTTTGAGGAAATAGACGACAAATTGAGAGAAGTATTTGACTTATTACCCCGCACTGAGTCAGTCGAGTTAAAACGACGTTCACCGAGAGAATTCAGTAGTCAGTTAGAAGATCAATAGATATCTCCAAAAATTAAATGTGCGTTTCCTAGAACCCTTGTAGAGAGGTTCTATGGAACGTCTAACTCTCTCTAAGGAACGCAAATTTAGTAACCTGCAATTCTGATTTGACCGAAACTAGTGCGTTACTCTTTGCTTTAGCGCAGTCATTCTCGCAAATATTTGCATACCCTATTTTGGTAATTTAAACTAACCTTTAGGAAATTTAGAAAAATAAATATATGACAACCTGTCATATTTGGCATTGATTGTATTTAAAATGAGATCAGAAAAATAAACATACTTCCACAGGACAGAACCATGAAATCTATCGCAGCAACTTTGCGACGCTTAAGCCTAGCTGTATTAACAGTTATTGTAATTTTTGGTAGCTTTGCGGTATTTACCCCCACTGCATCTGCGGAAACATATACAGTTAAATTGGGCAGTGACAAAGGTATGTTAGCCTTTCAACCAAAGCAGTTGACTGTTAAGCCTGGTGACACAATTGAATGGAAGAACAACAAAGTTCCCCCCCACAACGTTGTTTTTGATCCTGCTAAAAACCCCACTAAGAGTGCTGATTTAGCTAAATCTTTGTCCCACAAGAAGTTATTAATGAGTCCCGGACAAACCGAAACCACCGTTATTCCTGCTGACGCTGCTCCTGGTTCTTATACTTTCTATTGCGAACCTCACCGTGGTGCTGGTATGGTTGGTCAAATCATCGTTGAAGGCTAATATATAGCTATTAACCATCCCTATGAATAAATGGGGATGGTAAAAGCCATCCTTTTGACAGACAATAAAGACATAAAAATACTTTTATAATTGTAGATAAAATTTTTTATATTTAATATGAATTTAATTACACAGCCAATTTCTGAAAAACTGGGACAGCAAATCATTAACCAAGACGATAAAAGTATTTTGGAAATAGACAGGGAAAAAATTATTAGTCTATTTAAAGAATATGGAATTTTGCTATTTAGAGGATTTACTGCTGATACCGGAATATTTAGAGAATTTAGTAATTTATTCAGCAATAATTTTTTAGATTATGCGGGTGGTGCTTTTAATAGAAGAGTAATTAATGATGATAAAACCATTTTAAGTGTCAATGATTTCCAAACAGAGATTAAGTTACATGGAGAAATGTACTATCAGAAGAACATTCCCCTGATGTTGTGGTTTTTTTGTGCGAATCCTGCTGCAAAAAATGGTGAAACAACAGTTTGTGATGGTAGACAATTTTTCGCAGAACTGAGTAATTCAACCAAAGAATTATTCAGTCAGAAGCAGCTAAAGTTTACTGCCAAAATGAATCAAGAGGAATGGCAGAGAAAATATAAAACTGATGATGTTAATGAATTAAAGGAGATATGTCAAAAAAATGATACACATCTGACTATATATGAAGATCAATCAATTCTCATTCAATATATTTGTCCAGTAGTTATTCCTAGCAGATGTGGAAAATATCAGATTTTTATTAATAGTCTTCTACCAGGAATGCAGTTAAATCCTGATCTTTGGAAGTTTGATGATAATTCAAAAATTCCTGATGAACTTATGAAGGAATTAAATGGAATCGCTGAGAGAATTACGACCAATATTGACTGGAAAAAAGGGGATATTTTAATGATTGATAATACCAGAGTAATGCACGGTAGAAGGGCTTTTACAGATGAAACGAGAGAGATTTATATCCGGTTATGTTCTCCAAATTTTCAATTTTAAAAAAATACTCCCCTCCTGATAGAGAAGGGAAAGTGTGGGTATTACTTCATATCATAACCAAACAAATTCGGATCAACTTCTCCTAATTGTAAATCCGCTAAACCGTATTCTTGCCAGCGTCTTTCTACCATTGCAGCTATATCAATATCTGATTTTAATGGTTCACCCCATTCATGTTCTGTTTCTGGAGGAATTTTTGTAGTGGCATCAATTCCCATTCTCCCACCTAACCCTAATTTCTCACTAGCAAAATCTAAAGTATCAAAGGGAGTATTTGGTAAAATAAATACATCTCTGGTAGGATCAACTTTAGAACTTATTGCCCAAACAACTTGACGAGGATCACGAACATTGATATCTTTATCAACGACAATCACAAATTTCGTGTAGGTAAATTGTGGTAACGCACTCCAAAACGCTAAAGCTGCTCGTCGTGCTTGTCCAGGATAGGCTTTATCTATGGAAATAATTGCGGCTTTGTAACTTAACGCTTCCATGGGTAGGAAAAAATCAACTATTTCTGAGACCTGTTGGCGTAAAATGGGGGTGTAAATCCGGTTAAGAGCGATCGCCATCATGGCTTCTTCTTTCGGTGGCAAACCGCTAAATGTGGTAAGATAAATTGGGTCTCTGCGGTGTGTCATGCACTGAAACCGCACCAAAGGCGAATCTTCCACACCGCCATAATATCCCATGTGGTCGCCAAAGGGTCCATCGGGTAAAACTTCCCCCGGTGTAATTGTCCCTTCTAAAACAAACTCGGAATCTGCGGGAACTTCCAAATCTACGGTTTTACACTTGGCTAAGTTGACTCCCGAACCGCCATACAATCCAGCAAATAACCACTCTGATAAATCTACAGGAATGGGTGTGGCTGCTGCCATAATGATTAAAGGATCAACACCCAGAGCGATCGCTACTTCTAACTTTTTACCACGTTCTGCCGCTTTCCGCAAGTGTCTCGCCCCTCCCCGCACCGATAACCAATGTACGGTCATTGTATTTTGAGATTGTAGCTGTAACCGATACACGCCTACATTGGGGATTCCCGTCTCACAATCCTTAGTAATTACCAATCCTAGCGTAATAATCTTTCCGGCATCTCCCGGATAAGGACGTATTAAAGGTAACTTATTTAAATCTAAATCATTCCCTGCCACTACCACTTGTTGACAAGGGGGAAAAAAGTCCCTTCCCGGTTTGGCTTTGATTACGTCAAACAGCACTTTAGCAAAATCTATGGCTTGGGAAATCTTTTTGGGTGGTTTGGGTTGCTGAAGCATACTCAGCTTCTTTCCCAGGGTTTCCAACTCTTCTGGTTTTTCCATGTTCATAGCCCAGCATATCCTTTCCACTGTCCCCATTAAATTTACCGCAACGGGGAAAGATGCACCTTTGACGTTTTCAAAGATTAAGCCTGGACCACCTTTTTGCAGCATTCGGTTGGAAATCTCTGCAATTTCCATATCTGGGTCAACTAAAGCCGAAATTCGCTTTAATTGTCCTCTTTCTTCTAGAATTTTAATGAATCCCCGTAAATCTCTCGCCATTGTTTTGTTTTAATTATGAAGAAGTGTAAAGCTATTTTTATCTTAGTCTTGATTTGGATAAGTTGATTTTTTAGTACGAATATACTATAATGAGGGAAATATGGATTTTCCTCACGCAGAGTCGCAGTGAACCAGCGCTGTAGAAGGGTTTCCCTCCGTAGGCGACTGGTGAACCCTAAGGGAGACGGGGAGAGGAAAATTGAGTTTTTACCTAATAAAAGTTAGGGGGTTTTATGTCGAAGTTAAATCACCAGATTTCCCTGTTAGAACTTATCCAAATTTTATCGGCATATCGTCAAAATATCATTTTGAATTTACATAAGTTAAAGGAAGATTACCACCGAACTGGTATTAAACGGGTGAGAGGTGTGAGAAATATTGATGGTGATTTGATTACTCCTTGGTTAGAAACTGAGGATGTTTATGCTGGTGATTTTGTGCAAATGGGTGTATTTGCTATAAATCGCAATACGGCTACTATTAATATGTTGATAAGCCGGAAGGTTAAGCTGGTGAAATCTGAAGATAATACCCATATTATTGAAGTTGCGGGTTTGCTGGCTCATGATTTGGATAATTTTAATAATTATACCATTGTTAAAGATGGAAAAGTTCATGTTTCTGCTTTAAATATCAAAATCAGCAACAAGAAAGTATTTGATTTATTACAAACTAAAGGTGTAATTATTGCTGACAAGTTTGATTTTAATTCTGAATATATAATTCAGTTAGATACTTTACCATTAGTTCCTGTTAATATCAAATTTGGTAGTATTGATGGGTTATTTACTCAATTAGCAGAAATCAAAGTTGTTATGAGTATTTTGTCTGCTTATTTACGCCATCAATCAGATGTATTTGTGAGTAATCAGGTAGAGGAATTAAAACAACATTATTTGTCAAAAAATCTCAATCTGAATTTTCCTAAAACTCAGGAATATCCAGATACAATTGATTCTCATATCAGTTATAAAATTGAGTTTGGTAATCAGGATATTCTCAATTTGAGTAAATTATATGCTGCTAATCAATTTTTAGCGCGAAGATATGAGGTTTATGACAAAGAAACTGGGGAGATTTTCCCTAAACCAACTTTAGAAATGGGTTTAAATCAAAATATCGGTTTTCGACAAAAAGCCCTTTCTACAAGAATGAAACTGACTAAAGTTGATGATTTGATGAAACCCATTTTTGACGACTTTCTGGGAATTAATATCAATGGTAAAGTAGGGGAAATTCTCAATAAAGTTGGTGATCATCGTTTAGCGTTGCTATTATATGCTCAACACGCTGGTAAATCTGTCAATGGAGAAGATTTGATTACAGCTATGACGACAGCTTACCAAAAATTAGCAGCTTATGTTGAGCAAACTTACCAAGAAAATATTTCCCCTATGGTATTTTACATTGGTGTGACAGGACTTTTACCAAATAAAATATCAGCTAAAGCCATGACTGCTGATGAATTAGCTGCTAAATATCCCCATTTGCAGTTTTCTAAACATGAACAAGCAGGAACATTTTTTGAAGTTGGAAATACCATTATTAGCGTTTACCCGCAAACCGAATATTACAGTAAAAATTCATTAGCAGTTAGTTAGTTAATTAATTAATTTTTTAGGGGTTTAGTAATACTAAACTCCAATATTTTTGGCGGTTGATATGGTAAAATATCAATACAGCAGATTTCGCTTTAATGAGATACAAACTTGAATTATGAAACTCTTGTAGTGCGGGCATACTATGGCTAACGCCACGCTGCGCTATCGACAAGCTCAGTACAAGTCTTGCCCGCTACATAAGTACCTCATAACACCGGAAATTGCTGTATAAGATACTATGAATTACTTCCCCAATTCCTCAATATTTTTCATCGCTTGTTGATATAAATCCTTATTTCCTTCCTTATCAAAAATCGCTGCTGCCCGTTGTAAATCTTTTAATGCTCCCCGTTTATCACCAATTGCAGCATAGGCGTTACCGCGATTATTGAAAGCAGCACCGAAGTTAGGATTAATGCGAACTGCTTCATTATAATCCGATATTGCTTTTTGTGGTTCTCCTCTTGATGCGTAAGCATTACCACGATTATTATAAGCTACAGCATATTCTTTATTGATCCGAATTGCTTGAGTGTAGTCCTCTAACGCCGCATTCTTATCACCTTGGTTTGCACGGGCGTTACCTCGATTATTGTAAACTTCGGCATATTTAGGCGTAATACTAATTGCTTGATTATAATTCGCAATCGCTCTTCTGTAATCTCCTATAGATACAAAAGCATTAGCACGATTATTGTACGCTTCCGCATCCTGAGGATTTAGACCCAATGCCTGATTATAATCCGCGATCGCTCCCTCTTTATTACCAGTATCAAAATAAACTAAACCCCTACCTTTAAATGCTGGTGCATATTGAGGATTCAGACTAATTGATTTACTATAGGCAGCAATAGCCGCTTGGTAATTACCTTTAAGATGTTGAGTTTGTCCCTGAACATAAAATTCCCCAGCTTTAGAGGTTCTCCCTATCTGTGGATTTGGGGGACTTGCTCCTCTTTCTGTCACCAAAACATCTTGATTATTACTGCAAGAAACGCAAATAATCCCGCTAAAAATAGTAACCATCGCTATAGTGAATGCTCTGTTTACTTCTCTGTGTTTGTGTCTCAATAACTGCCATTTCATAATTTACTATAAATCGCCATTATACCTGGAGTAAATCATTCACTAAATTGCTTACTTACTTAGGAAATACTCTCGCTTTTTGATTAATATTCAATTCAAATGATAAAATTCCCTGAAGTTATCGGAAATAAATAAATTTATCCAGCCAATCACCGCATATTACTAAATACTAAAAAAAATCCCTGATAGCTATATTTCTATTATTACTAGACTACCGTTGATAATTCTGTTAATTTTGTTAGCAATTTGAGAAAAATTTCCATACCAGTATCAGGAAATAGACTCAAAACTAGTTCACAGAGTTTCTCAGTATTCCTCACCTTCTTGATTTTTAGGCGTTATTTTCCAATAAGTATTTATATCAACATTTACAGTCAATTTTTCCAAATTTACCCCCAAATTTTTGCGAATATCTTCGGTTAGAGTAATTGTAAAATCTAAATCAACACCTTGATTTTCTACCAAATCTACCAATTCCTGAAACTGAGTCTTGATAGTTTTTCGCTCATAACTTGTAAGTTTGCAAGATGATGTTTCAGAAATATTCTGGACTAACATCGCTTGTTTTACCCGTTCTTGTAAATGCTCAAATTCTGATTTGAGTATTTTTTGTTGCTGTTCAATTTCTATATATCTAGCAGTCAATAAACTTAGATCTTCCCTAATTGGATCTATCTTTAAGTTTGCCTCTAATTCTAATAATCGTAAATGTACTTGAGCTAAATAAATACAATCAAGATAAGCATATTCTATCTGTTCTTCAGTTAATGGTCTTTTTCCCCAATCGCTCGTTTGCTCTTGTTTATTAATATCATGAAAATTACAAAGTTTAGTAGCTAGGGTTTTCAATTGATAATTAGGTAATGGTAGTAAATAGACGGGAATTTTCTTCGCCATTTCTAAGGTACAAGTAATATTTTTAGCTTTTTTAGCTCCCAAATATTTCACGTCATAACCAGCATTATGAAAAACTTTTTCAATAGCATCATTAACCATAATCCTCTCCACAAAATCAGCAATTACATCTGATTTATCGAGAACATCTAATAAATAAACACTATTACCAGTCATATCTTCAGGATTAGCTAACACCTGAATCAGTGATAATCTTGGATTACGAGTTTTATAATCAGCAACTTCTGTATCTATCCATAAAGTTTTAGCTGTGGTATATTCAGTAATTAAGGAAAGAATTTCCCTCGCAGCAGTAAGATAAGGCATTGGTAAATGTCAGGAAGTGTAAATTAGTTATCGCTTCCCAAAGTAACATTTTATGACTAATCATGCTGGCAAGTGCTACATGATCATTATTTTTATAGAAAATTTTCCATTAAAAAAGCTCAGGTATTAATTCCTGAACTTCTATTCAACGTGACGTAGTCCACACACTCCCTTTCAGGTGAGTGTGGGCAACGAGCGTGACTCCTCTATGAGGACATTAACTGAGCTTTAAGACCGTGCGCCCCACGGTTCTTTGGTTTTGAGATTTGTTTTTTGTTTTGTAGGCTGCATTTGGAGCATTTAATTGGACTACACCTACTCTCTTATAATAACATAAAATCAATATTTTGTTCATTTCGTCGCTGTAGCCTTCTTTGTTTTCGCTACGCTCAAATACAATTCTGGCTACGCAACTCAACTCACGCGCATTCATCCCACGCTCCTAAGAGTGAGACGTGGGATGAATGCTGATTAAGCTAATTATCCTAGATGCGGATATTTGTTAAGCTTTGGTCTATGGATATTAGTAACGGTTTCCACCGCCGCCACCGCCATAGCCGCCGCTACGGCCACCACCGCCGCTACGGTTTCCACCACCAAAAGAACTACGTTCTTCTCTGGGTTTAGCTTTGTTCACTTTTAAATCACGTCCCATCCATTCAGCACCATCAAGGGCTTCAATGGCTTTTTCTTCTTCTTCATCTGATTCCATTTCCACGAAACCGAAACCGCGAACTTTACCAGTTTCCCGGTCGGTAGGTAGCTGAACACGTTTTACCTTGCCATACTCCTTAAAAATTTCGCTCAAACCGTCTTGGGTAACTTCATAAGAGAGGTTGCCTACATAAATTGACATAGATTTTCTCCAAAATCATAAGAGTGTAGAGATTTAGATTTCGGAGAAAAGTCTGTAAATACCAAAGGGAAAAAGCCTATCAATACTAAAAACAAACGTGGTCCACCGAATTACTTCTCACCTCCCATTATGGCATAGAAAATAGATATCTAGGCAGTAAATTCAAAAAGTTTATAAAATATTTTTTTTATACCTTAATTAGCAATGGCAGCATCAGCTTTTTATGGCATTCTCTCGTTATACTTAGTTGAAGGATTTTTAGGGGTTAATTCGGGGGTTTCAGCCTATTTTCTGATAAAATTATCAAGACTGAATCTAAAGGCTCAATTTTAGGTTTCTTTGTTCATGTTGCACTTTAAACATTCCTCAATTATTAACGCACCAATAGAAGTAGTTTGGAAATTCCACGAAAGACCAGACATACTCCAAATACTCACCCCACCTTGGCAACCTGTACAAATAGTCAGACGGGAAGGAGGACTATCAGCAGGTGCAATTACAGAATTTCGGCTTTTTTTGGGTATTTTACCCTTAACTTGGTTAGCGCGGCACACAGACTATGAAGAATATCGTCTGTTCACCGATGAACAGATATCTGGACCTTTTGAGTCCTGGGTACATCGTCATGAGTTTACAGAAGAAAATGGCAAAACTAAATTAACCGATAATATTACTTATTCTATGCCTGGCGGTGATGGAATAGAATTTATCAGTGGTTGGTTAGTGCAAACACAGCTAGAAGCAATGTTTCGCTATCGGCATTATGTGACTAAACGCGAATGTGAAAAATGAATACAAAAAAACGCCCCCCATGATTGGAGAGCGTTTTTTATGTAACTAAACTTATTAACCGTTGATTGCAGGAGCGCTTAAAGCAACAGGAGCAACGTCAGCAGCAGCCAAGTCTAGAGGGAAGTTGTGAGCGTTACGCTCGTGCATTACTTCCATTCCTAAGTTAGCGCGGTTGATTACGTCAGCCCATGTAGCGATGACACGACCTTGAGAATCCATGACAGATTGGTTGAAGTTGAAACCGTTCAAGTTGAAAGCCATTGTGCTAACACCCAAAGCTGTGAACCAGATACCAATTACAGGCCAAGCAGCTAGTAAGAAGTGTAGTTGACGGCTGTTGTTGAAGGAAGCGTATTGGAAAATCAAGCGACCGAAGTAACCGTGAGCAGCAACGATGTTATAGGTTTCTTCTTCTTGACCGAATTTATAACCGTAGTTTTGTGATTCGTTTTCGGTTGTTTCTTTAACCAAGGAAGAAGTCACAAGTGAACCGTGCATTGCAGAGAACAAAGAACCACCGAAGACACCAGCTACACCTAACATATGGAAGGGGTGCATCAAGATGTTGTGTTCTGCTTGGAACACGATCATGAAGTTGAATGTTCCAGAGATACCCAAAGGCATACCGTCTGAGAATGAACCTTGACCGATTGGGTAGATCAAGAATACTGCGGTAGCAGCAGCTACAGGTGCGGAGAATGCTAGGCAAATCCAAGGACGCATTCCTAAGCGGTAAGAAAGTTCCCATTCACGACCGAGGTAGCAGAATACGCCGATCAAGAAGTGGAATACTACTAACTGGTAAGGACCGCCGTTATACAACCACTCATCTAAAGAAGCAGATTCCCAAATAGGGTA
This sequence comes from Dolichospermum lemmermannii CS-548, assembly GCF_028330815.1. Taxonomy (NCBI): domain Bacteria; kingdom Bacillati; phylum Cyanobacteriota; class Cyanophyceae; order Nostocales; family Aphanizomenonaceae; genus Dolichospermum; species Dolichospermum lemmermannii. Next base: position 308 of record NZ_JAQMTJ010000263.1, on the reverse strand, counting down.
GAAGTGTAAACCGATAGCGTTGGAAGAAGGAACTACTGCACCGGAGATGATGTTGTTTCCGTAGAGTAGAGAACCTGCAACTGGTTCGCGGATACCATCAATGTCCACGGGAGGAGCAGCGATAAATGCAATTACAAAGCAAGTAATTGCAGCGAGGAGGGTAGGGATCATTAATACTCCGAACCAACCGATATATAAACGGTTGTCAGTGCTGGTGATCCATTCGCAGAAGCGATTCCATACGTTAGCACTTTCGCGCTGTTGTAAGGTAGTTGTCATGTGTTTATAATTGCGTTTGAGTTATGTAT
>NZ_JAQMTJ010000262.1:0-34845 GCF_028330815.1 Dolichospermum lemmermannii CS-548 | reverse complement strand
TTTTTGCTGAACTGGCCATAGAAAAAGGTTGGGATATTTTAGCCTTAGAAGTAGCTCCAGACCATATCCATTTATTTATTAGCGTCAAGCCTACAGACACCCCACATTTAGTTATCAAGGCATTTAAAGGGCGTTCTAGTTGCTACCTGAGAAAAGAATTTCCCCAATTAAAAAAACTACCGTCTCTTTGGACAAGTAGTTATTTTGTAAGTACAGCAGGGAACGTTAGTAGCGAAGCTGTGAGAAAATATATTGAAGATCCGCATCACGGATAATACAGAAAATACCGCAGCGGTTAAAACCGCTCGCGCCGCTTCCCTCTCAGGTCTAAGGACGCGCTCGTTTCCCACTTACCGGGTATTCTTATGAAACAGGAAGTAAACGCCAAAATTATCGGTGTCCAGATGTATCTAGACCTTGATAATTTTGGGTAAGTTTTATAGAACGGAAATCAATAAAACCATTACTCAACCTAGATTTTCTGTTTTTCGACAATTTCTCGAACTCCAAAAAAAATGAGCGAACCGGGAGTTGATAGAAAAGTCCAGCAATTATGTCATAATTTGTAACGTATATTTAAATTCCCCTCTGCGAGACTACGAGCTATGAGTGAACAAGCTGAACAAGCTATGGAAACTCCAGTGTTAGACCGTTATGAGTGTCGCTCTTGCGGTTACGTTTATGAACCTGAGAAGGGAGACGACAAGAGTGATGTCCTCCCAGGAACACTTTTTGCCGAACTACCTACAAATTGGCGTTGTCCAGTTTGTGTAGCTAAGAAAACTGTTTTTGCGAATATTGGACCAGCGGGTACTGCCTCTGGTTTCAAGGAAAACTTAGGTTACGGTTTGGGTGTGAATACCCTGACACCAACTCAAAAGAACATTTTGATTTTTGGGGCTTTGGCTCTTGGCTTCTTGTTTTTTATTAGTCTTTACGGACTAGATTAAAAACCGCCATCTTTATTTACCGCAATTCGGCGAAAATCTCATTAAACCTCCACTGGAAACCCTCAGTAATACTGATGCAATCAATTTTGAAAAAGTGGCAAAGTTTTGTTGCCGCGTTAATAGTAGTTATCGCCTGTATAGGGTGTAGTAGTGTTCCTTCTATAAGCAACAATCCTTGGCAGGTGATTAATGTCCCGACAAAGTCGAAGTTGTTAGATATTAGCTTTGCCAATAACTCTCAGCATGGTTACTTGGTGGGTGGTAATGCCACTCTTTTAGAAACTAAAGATGGTGGTGATACTTGGCAACCGCTAAAATTAGAGTTGGATGATCCCAGATATCGTTTTAACTCCGTTAGTTTTTCTGGTCAGGAAGGTTGGATTGCTGGAGAACCTTCTTTATTGCTCCATACTACTGATGAGGGTAAGTCTTGGTCACGGATTGCTTTAAGCGAAAAGTTACCTGGCAGCCCCATTGCCATTACAGCAATAGGTCAGAATACAGCGGAAATGGCTACCGACATCGGAGCGATTTATCAAACCACAGATGGTGGTCAAAATTGGAAAGCTAATTTAGACGCGGCCGTTGGTGTGGTGCGGACTCTGGAGCGATCGCCTGATGGTAAGTATATCGCTGTTTCTGCTAAAGGCAGTTTTTACTCCACTTGGGAACCTGGACAAAATGCTTGGCAACCCCATAACCGCAATAGTTCCCGTCGCTTAGAAAATATGGGTTTTACTAACGATGGACAATTGTGGTTGTTAGCACGAGGTGGCCAAATTCAGTTTAGTGATCCTACTAAACCGGAAGAGTGGTTAGAGGTAGAATATCCAGAGTTATCCACGAGTTGGGGTTTACTCGATTTAGCTTATCGCACACCCGATGAAATTTGGATCGGTGGTGGTAGCGGTAATTTACTTCGCAGCACCGATGGTGGTAAAACTTGGGAAAAAGACCGTGATGTGGAGACAGTTGCAGCTAATCTTTACAAAATTGTATTTTTTAGCCCCGATCAAGGCTTTATAATTGGCGATCGCGGTGTTTTACTGAAATATAACCCCAAAACAGCAGCAACAGCAGCCCCAGCGGCGTAATTACACCCAATAATGGATGTATTCACCAGAAGAAAGTTGTAAGTTGTAACTCTGTCTAAACTTTGTAGGATATTGACACTCCCCGGTCTAAAGACACGGGGATTCTTGGTTCAACGAGACCACTTAAACTAGACTCCTTGCGTTATCTAGGTCAGAGGTGGGACTCTCCCCAAGCGTTAACTTTCGGTCTGCCCGACCGTAGTTGCATGACTGCAAGTCCTGTTGAGGATGAAACTTTCCTGTTTCAAAATTCTGATTCGTCTAGCCCCTATAAATCTTTTACCTACTGCTAGAAGGAAACTAGAACAATGCAGTAGAACCGCATAGATTTAATTGTCAAGGCACAGATTACCGTTAGGCAGTTAGGTTTTTAGACAGGTTGATTACCTTTCCTGTTACAATTAGTATAACACAAGTCACTGGAGGAAGACAGCCTCTAATTGGCTTTCACCCCCGGCTTAAAAGAAATTATTCCCTAAAAAGCCTAAAAATTTTTAGGGGTTAATTCCGGGATTTTCAGCCTATTTTCTTATAAACTCAATAATAGTTTTTGATAAGGGAGTGAAATAAATGGCAGGTACCACTGGAGAACGTCCGTTTTCTGACATTGTTACCAGTATTCGTTACTGGGTAATTCACAGCATCACCATTCCCGCATTATTCGTTGCAGGTTGGTTATTTGTCAGCACTGGACTGGCTTATGATGCGTTTGGCACACCTCGTCCTAATGAGTATTTTACTCAAGTCCGTCAAGAAGTGCCAATTGTCAGCAATCGTTTTGAAGCAAAAAAACAAGTAGAAACCTTTATTGGAAAATAATTTGAGATCATGACTAGCGGTAATAACATCAATCAACCAGTTACCTATCCCATTTTTACAGTTAGATGGATCGCGGTGCATACCTTAGCTGTCCCTACTGTCTTCTTTTTGGGCGCGATCGCCTCAATGCAGTTTATTCAACGCTAGGAGTTAATCATGGAAAGAACGCCTAATCCTAATCAACAACCGGTTGAATTAAACCGTACCTCTCTTTACCTGGGACTACTATTAGTCTTCGTTCTCGGAATTCTATTTTCCAGTTACTTCTTTAACTAACTGGACTTTTTCACGTCAGTTGCTAGTTAGGTGATAGGTAATAGGTAATAGGTAATAGGTAACAAGTTACAGAAAGAATATTCTCAACTGACAACTGACAACCGACAACCGACAACCGACAACCGACAACTGACAACTGACAACTGACAACTGACAACTGACAACTGACAATTTTTGTAAGTGAGGAAAAAACTGTGTCTGGAAGTGGAAGAATTCCCCTGTGGGTCGTCGCTACGATTGCAGGTTTAGGTGTAATTACTGTTGTAGGTATTTTCTTTTATGGATCTTACTCAGGAATTGGTTCTTCAATGTAATGCTATAGCAGGGAACAGGGAACAGGGAACAGGGAACAGGGAATAGGAAGCTTGAAAGTCTTTTGTAAGATGACTTTTTTAACCAATCTCTGTCCTAACCTACTTGGTAACTACTATTCTGGAAGAAGATAGCAATTAGAAATACAAAAAACTGGATTTTTGCTTGATTATCATTTTTGAACTTCTTCTGCAAAAATCGCCATAAAAACCGCCTATCTCATGGAGTTAGGCGGTTTTGTTTGTTTTCAAATAGATAATTGGTGACAAAATTAAGTAACCAATTACCCATACCCTAATTAAGCAATATCTTCGCGTTCAATGTATGAAAACAAAAATGCGAAAATAACTGCTGGTAAAACCAAGCCAGTTAGGGGAACGAAAACAGAAGGCAAAAAGGAGGAATAAGCCAAAATAGTAGGCAAAAATGAACTTGACATAGAATTAAAGTCCTGTAAAGTCTTACTGCAATTCAAATTGAGCTTACTGCAAAATCCTCCCTTATTTGCTAAATTATCAAGATTTTTAACACACCTGTTTACATTCCCAACACTTCATCCATTTTTATCGTGGGTAAATTAGGGGGAATTACTGTCTTGATGATAGTGAATTTGTCACTTTCCTGCTGAGTAGTTTGATGGAGAGCGATCGCTGATAAACGGATTTCTAAGCAGCCAAAAGGAATTTTTAGGTAGATCGCTGTTTCCCATTCTCCGCAGGCATTAGAACGCAAATCTGGCAGGATATGTGGTCTATCTAGTAGACTCCGGGTTTGATAATCTTCAACCCATAACTTGACCACTACCGAAGATGAAACTTCAGGTAATTTTACACGCACCATTACAGATGTGCCAGCGACAAGTTCACCCTCTGATAAATACAATTGGGGAGTTGGTAAAGACTCGATCATCACACCAGAGAAATCTGCCGCAGTTTCATTCTCCGGTAGGGGGGAATAATGATGATCTGCTATAGCTTCATCACTCCAGCTATCCGCATCCCGTTCCATAACCAAATCATCTATAACTATTTCTTGTGATAACCATCCAGGCTGGGTTGGTATTGGATTCAGTATATTGACTGTTTCCGGTTTATTAATTTCTAAGGGAATATTGTCAGCAATGGGATCTTCCTGAATTTCTTTTTCCCTACTTAACAGCACTTCCACATCTACAGTTTGAGTTTCTTCCCCAAGATCATTGTCTGAGGATTCTTGAAAAACTGCTTCAGTCAATAAGTATCCTTGACTGTCTATCCATTGTTGCAAAAGAGAGGAATTTTCTTGAGTATCCACCAAATCTAATTCTTCACTCTGGATAATTACAGAATTTTCCTGAGAATCCACCAAATCTAATTCTTCACTCTGGATAATTACAGAATTTTCCTGAGAATCCACCAAATCTAATTCTTCACTCTGGATAATTACAGAATTTTCCTGAGAATCCACCAAATCTAGTTCTTCACTCTGGATAATTACAGAATTTTCCTGAGAATCCACCAAATCTAATTCTTCACTTTTAGTCACCCCCGCCACAATCTCTGCTATTAATTCTGCATAGGATGTATCATCAATCATAGACTGATCGGACTGCGGAAGATTATCTAGTGGTAATTCTGGTATTTTTGCTGGTAAAGTTACTACAGTCGGTAGCTGTGGGGATTTCTGCAAAGTTGCTAATTTTTCAACATTTAACTGATCATTGGCTGTTTTCCCTGGAACAGGCTTAACTTTTAATCGTTTCAAGTAGGGAAAAATAGTATTAACTGGTTTAATTACCAACTTTTTCAAATCAATTGGGTGAATAGCCAGGGTTTTTGTGAGGGAATCTGTTTCCGAATCAGTATTAATCTCACGTGTAGAATTGTGAGGTAAATTTGGCAACTGTGGTGAAAGAACTTGCCAGGATATCAGGGGTTTAATTTGGGGTGGTAAAGGTTGGTTTGGGGAGGGCTTTAAAATGTGAAACTGTGCTAACTTGGGAGTTTTAGCCACATTGAAAAGTTCTAATCGAATCTTGACAGAGGGCTTGGGCTTAACTGGTGGATTAGTTTCTGGTAAAGAGTAGTCACGGTAATCCGACCGAGAAGTTTGTAGTGCTAGTAAATCAGTGACATCGGCTGTAATTGTGAAAGTATGGTTAGCTAAAAGTATGACTTCACCAACATCAGCTAATGCACCATATAAATTAATATCTGCTAAAAGCAACTTAGATTCACAATCAAGGGGAATATCAATCAGGGTACTAAAGCTAAAAGGTAAGACTTGATCTGTTAATGGCTGATCTATGTGGTTAAGGATTCTTGATTCTGAAGGCGATCGCAGGGCAATTTCTAGCCGTAGCTGACTCACACCATTCATGGCAAATCTCTCATCTTCCAGATTCTCTATTTCATTGACTTCCACATCGCCATGAATGATAAAATTGTCTCCCCAACGAGCAACATAAGTATCTTGATCTAAACTCAAATTCAGTGGTAAAGGTGGCGGTAAAGTAGGAGCATTCTCAATAGTCTCCTCGTCCAGCAAAGGTTCATCTTGAGGTAAGGCTAAATCTAATAAGTTTTGTAAAATCTGCTCAGTTGTTTCCCCCTTAAACCAGACTGGAGTTCCATGATTCATAACTATACTGACTTGAGTATCAGCATTTGAAGCCAGATCAGATTCCTCAGCCAGTTGAGTTAGAGACTGGGGACTAGGTTCTGGGGGTGATACTTGGATAAGGAGAGTATGTTGCCAGGATTTACCGAGCATCTCTGACATAATATCTCCAGAGCATCGTAACTCCCAAATCCCTGGTTTAAAGTAGGTAAAAGGAATTACCGCCATCAATCCTTCACTATTAGTCCGATGCGATCGCTTGAGAATTCGCCGTTTCGGTGGAACCTCCTGGGTTGATATGTAAGTCACTCGCACATCAACATCCATATTATTCAGATAAGACCGAGCCAAAACTCGGTAATTATCCGCTAAAATCTTTAAATTTGGCGACTCCAAAGTCCGCCAAGTGCGGTCTCCCTGTTTCTGTATCAGAAATTGCCAGTTTTCCATTATAAATAACGCCTAAACCTAAGAGCAGCCAATTAATATTTTGCATTAACTTGCTTGTCAGTTTAACCCAGCCATCTGCTATTAACCTAAGTTTAGTTGTTAGTTGTTAGTAGGGGCGAAGCATTTGGAAGATAAATTATCGGTCATTGCCAAAAATAGTTCTCCAAATGCTTCGCCCGTACAGTTGTTAGTTGTTAGTTGTTAGCTAACCAGCAACTTACCTTCTTGAATTTTATCCACATTCATAGCGGTTTTGATAATAAGCCACTATCTGCTTACACCTTGACCGACTTTCCTCATCAGCGGCTGCTGTCCATGAAATCCATAACCCAGAAATTTGACTTTGGTTGTAATCAAACTCTGAGGATGTTTGCGGTATTAATCCCACTTCTACCCCCACCACCTGCCGGAGATGCGCTGCTATTTCCCGATATACAGCCAAGGGTAAACCAGCAAACTCTATTTTCTCTTGTGTCACCATATCTATTCTTTGCTCCTACAAGATTTTCAAGCTTGCTTAATCACAGAAATACCATTACCCACAGAAGCTGTAGTCGCTGGTTTAGATGTTTTAGAAGGTTGTTCCCCTACTTGTTTAGCAACTTCAATACCGTACTGTTCCAAAATCACGGTAGGATTAGCACCTTGGCTCATTTCAATCCGTTTTACTAACACCCCATTCACCAGCCTTTGACCTGGTTTTACATATCTACTAGTTGGCTCATCCGGTACTTTCACAATTGCTTGAGGTACTTTACCAATTAAGATTACACCACTCACAATCACTGCTCTAGCGGTTTCCGGCTGTCGTGCTACTGGTAACACAGTTTTGAGTTTAGGAGAGGGGAGAGATCCCGCTAAAACAGTGGGTAAAACTGGTTTTATAGCTATCTGTGGGGATTTTTTGGGTAATGAAATTGCCAGTTTAGTTGCTATTGTCTTGATTGGTTTCGGTGGAATTAATTTAGGCTGAGTTACTGTAGGTAAAGGGGGTAATTTAGGAACTGCAATTTTTTCACCTGGTAGCTTAGTAGTTCTAGAACCTATCTTCTCCACAATTTGCCCAAAGGGGTCTGTTCGTCCTTTCTGTACCACACCCAACCGCTCTGTCCCATTTGTCGGTTGAATCAAACTACCAACTGACCCAGGACCCACTGGTGGTTTGGTAGATATCAGAGGATTATTAAAAGGTTGAGCCAAAGATGGTGGCTGTGTCGTTTGCGGCGCAGTTGCTTGAAGACTAGGAGTTGGTGCAGGACTGGCAGTATTAGTAGCTGTTGGCGGTTCACCCACCGTACAGCCAGTCAGTGCCAAGGTTGCTAAAATAGCTGCGGCTGTAGCTGTAATATGCGAATTTTTACCCATTAGCTGCTCTCAAAAACTATAGAAAAGACTGCGACTTAAGTCGCACGAGTTGCTTCTATCTCAGCCTAAAGGGACTGAGTTTTACGCTTACCGGGTTATTCTATAACTAATCTTCCGTCACCCCCATAATCTTTTTCAACATATCTAAGCCTTTTTTAACTTGGCGAGAAACTGTGACAACACTAATGCCTAAATGTGCTGCTACTTGTTTTTGGGTTAAATCATACAAAAATACAAACTCAACAACGTCACGAGTCCGCTGTTCTAACTGAGTCAGGGCTTGTTGTAACCTAATTTTGTCTTCTTGGGCTAATTGAAAACTGCGATAGTTCCTATCTGGAACTAACTCACCCAAACAAGTAGAGCCTTCTTCTCCATCTTGGATAGGTACATCCAAACTCAACGGAGCGCGGTTAATCCATGCTAATTTAATTTCCTGCCATTCACTCAGAGAAATTGCCAATGCAGCCGCTAATTCGCTATCAGTCGGTGGGCGATTATATTGCTCGGACAGAGAACGGGAAAGCCCAACAGCTTGTTGTTGGAGTGCTAACCACCGTCTGGGTATTCTCACAGTTACGCCTTTATCTCGCAAATAATGTTGAATTTCACCACGAATATAGGGCATCGCATAGGAACTAAAAGCATTTCCCTTAGAAAGTTCAAATTTCTCAATTGCTCTAATTAAGCCCATACAGGCTACCTGGAGAAGATCCTCATAGCTCTCATTACACTGATTAATCCAATAATGGGCTTCCTTTCTGGCTAGTCCAAAATTGAGTTTTACCAGTTGATTGCGAACTCTTTCCGAACGGGATTGCTGATACTCTCGCAACAACTGTGAATTTTCATGTTTCAGTTTGTTAGTAGATGTTTCGTCAGTGGTTTTATTAGGCATAACACTTTGATTCTTAAACAAGTATATTTGGTATATAATCGCTTTTAAAACTAGTCACTATTTCTGCTCTTGGCTGAATGGTTGCAAATCCTACATCACAGAAAAATTTTGTCCAGACAAAATCGCCGTAAATGCTCTGCACAATACAATTAGCAATGGCAAGATTGTCCTGATATTTTTTTTACTCAAATTAGTTGAGTATACTTCCTAATTTATTAAACAACTGTCATAAACTTAAAATATACAATTAGCAATCTAATAATAAACCGGGATTGCGCCTAATTTAACTAATTAACCATGAGATTTGCTTATAGGTCTTGAGAATTGGCAATAGTTGATGAGGATCAAGCTTTGGGCTGCGATTATTTTTGTTTATCTGCTGTCTTCTCTGGATTGAATGAGTAATATTAAGTAAGTCGGCCCAATAAAATCGATATATGTTTAGTTTTGTAAAAACCGTGAAACACCCTATTTATAAGGTATTCGTTAATTTATATTTCGTTACATAGATTGATTTTTTAACGCCGACCTACTTACGTAATTAAATAATTAAATTCATCTCCAACTTTTCAGCAAAAAAAAATAAAATTTTAAATCAGTAAATTTACGTGGAAATTAAACAACCCTAGTTTTCCAAAAAAAACCAAGATGCAGAGTGCATCTTGGTTAAGGTATTGCCACAAATAAATTTTTGTGACTGCTGAATTTTTGTTCATTCCCAAACTCATGGAGGTATATTAGATTACTAAATTACCAAAATATTTATGGATTTTAAACTCCCATGAGGTTGTATCAATATTTAGGCGCGAGGCTCAATTCGACCGTAGAATAAACCACGAATCTTCACTTCTTTAGGTTCACCTGCACCTAAATCGGTATCAGAAGGTTGTTCACTTTCAAAAGTCCCAGCTATTTCACCAGAAGTGCTATCTACTTTGGCTACTTGCAAGGAAATTTTACCTTTGAGGATTTCTGCCCGCTTGACATTAGTACGAGTTAGATCTTCATTATCAGATCCGGCTGGTAAAGCTACAGCATTGTCATAGCCACTAACAACACCACGACCTTTAGGATCTAAGAAAGCTGCACCACGATAGGAAGGGACTTTAAAAGTTCCTTCAAAGTCAGTGGATGTGTTAATGCTAGTTAAATTAGGTTGTGTTTGTGCAACCAAGCTTTTGATGGTAAACAAGAAAGGTACTAATTCACCACCAGGAAGTTTAACGGTGATAGCTTGAAAATCAAGACCATCTTCTTCCGTAAAAGTCAAGCTATGATCTGGATTGCTAGTTAGCTGACCTTGTACTTGGTCAATGGTAGAAGTATATCTGGTCATAACTTTACCGGATACAAATTCTGCTTTTTGACGTTTGTTAGCAGGTTCTTCTTTGACAAAGAAACTGGTTGGTTCTAAACAAAGTTCTTTAATGCTGTATGTCACATTAGGATCAACAGTAATTGAACCACGACTGGTTTCTGTCAGTTGGGGGCATTTGTTAGCCAACCCTGTGCCGCGAATTTGTTCGTAGGTGAGGACATCACTGACGCTGGCAGAAGGTGCATCACTACAAGCTGTGATTAGCCCTAAGCATAGAGCAAAGAAAGCAACAATTAAAGCGCGATACCTCATGGTTAACCTCAATCTCAAAAATTAATATCTAAGTTGTCAAACTGCTTTACTGAACGCACTTAAACGCATTGCGTTTCTGAGCCTGGAATTCAAACCATAGACTAAGCAGCGAACCGCATCCATACTGGATGATGTATGTGTTGTCAGTACATACATCAAAAGTGTTTGGATAGGGAAATTAGCCAGATCATACGATTTTTTTTAACTCAAAATCAAAGCACTCTAGTGCTTAAATTCGGCTGTCATCCAGCACAAATAATGGAAAAGCCTTCTCTACCTTACCATCAAGGATTCTTGTTACTTGAGAATAGTTAGAAAGATATATATTCAGAAGTCAGAATTTAGGCTTCGCGTCGTATTTCTTGAAAGTTGGGAGTGAAAGTAAGAGTGCTGGTTGGCTATCGGCCTAATTTTTATCCTTCATACAAGTGTATACGGTAACATTTTAGTGTGGAACTAAGGAATGTGAATTAAGAGATTGTTTGTCGAGTATAAACTTATATTTTGATGGATGATTATAAAGATGCTTGCGGCAAGCTGCGCGTAGCTTGCCGTCCTGTTGCGGTATGTAGCTACACAGACAAAACCCACCTACGTGGGTTAAAAAACCTTATGTATGTGATCTAATATTGGGTTACGCTGTTGCTTTGCCCAACTTATATAGGACTTACGCATGAGTTAGGGAATAAACGAACCACTTCAGGCACGGATAACACTGAGAAATGGGGGTTTAGGGCGGGATATTTTGCGTAAGTAACGTAAGTCCTGCTAAGTACCTGGACAGAATTAATTACATATTATTTATTTACCAATCCTTTGTCCATTCAGGATTTCAGTCTAAATATTTGTGTAATTAATTTTGTCTCATTACTTATAAAAAAAATTGTAACGTTTTTTACCAACAACTAGCTTCTTTAATTCTTCATGTGATATTTTATTTTCGTACTCATAAGAGTGTTCCAACGTAAATTTTTATTGGGTGTGGCTCTTTATTTCTTTATTGTACCAAGGAATACCAATGTTACCTTTGATCAATCGTAGAGTAGGCAGTAGAGCCTTTTTAAAGAAGACTCTTAGCCTGTGTTTATGTGCAGTGTTTTTTATCCTATCTCTGAAAGTTCCCACAGCGCAGGCTTTAGTTGAGTCTAAACAATACCCTGTGAATAACATAGGACTAATAATCAATTCTGTACCCAAGGGAGATAGGTGGTTACAGCATCTTAATGATGATCTTTTACCTTTCTGGACACAAAATACAGCCCTTGGGGAAAATGGCAACTTTCCCACCTATAGATGCAATGATGGCTCTTTATATGACAAAGCTAAACCTTGCATAGAATTAGCAGAACCAATTCCAGGCATCGTTAAACTTGACAGAGAGTATGTGAGAGCCAAGTCAAGACAAGTATTTGCCTACGGTGTGGCCTATAACCTGACTGGAAATAAAAAATATCTCAGCTATGCTAAAGCAGGTGTAGATTACTTGCGAGCTAATGCATTAGTCTACTATGGAAAAGGTGGAGCTTATACCTACTTTGACAAAACAGGAAATGGGCAACCTGAACAAACGAAGCGCATCAGTCAAGATATGACATATGCTCTTTCTGGATTAGCATTTTACTACTATCTGACCAGAGATACTCAAGTTTTACAAGAAATAGTGAATGTCAAAAACTACATTTTCGACTATTACTACGATCAAGAATGGGATTTAATTTCCTGGGTAAAAGCTGATTATACGGATTACAAAAATCCCGATGGTACTGTAGAGACAGTTAGCACTCAACAGAGAGAACTAGTAGCGCAACTGGATCAAATTTACGCTTACATGATGTTGCTCACACCGATTTTACCCAGCGAATTTAATGGTGTGAAACTCCAGCAACAGTGGAAAGATGATTTAGTGCATGTTGCCACCATCATGAGTGAGCAATTCTATACTCCCGATAAGAATATCTTCTGGGGAGCAATTACCGATTCTAAGAACAAGAAATTAGCCACAGATCATACAGATTTCGGTCACTCCATTAAAACCTTGTGGTTAATTTATGAAGTTGGCAAATTAACCGGACACTACGATTTAGTCTTGTTTGCTCAAGAAGCAGCCCCAAAAATCCTAGAAGCAGCTTATTTAGAAGATGGTACTTGGGGACGTAGAATCAATGAATATGGACAAGTAGAAAGAGATAAAGAGTGGTGGATTTTAGCCGAATTAGACCAGGTTGCTGCTACTTTAAGCCTCAGAGATCCATCCTACGCCAAATATCTACCAACAACTTATGGTTACTGGTTTGAACACATGGTAGATCATAAAAACAAAGGAGTTTGGCATTGGGTAAATGCTGCTGACAACAAACCTGATATTCACTTTCCCAAACAACACTCCTGGAAAAATGCTTTCCATACCTTTGAACACGCAATTGTTGGCTATTTAACTGGACAAGAAATTCACGATTTGCCCAGCACTTTATATTTTGCCTTCCAAAACGGCACTCCTGATTACACCCAAATCCGTCCCTACACCTATGCGGCAAAAGTGAAATCGGTAGAAGAAATAATCGATTCTGAAAACTATCCAGAATTTAAAAAGCAAAAAGTGACATTTACCGACATCCGGTAAGGAATTTCACTCACAACCAGTGAAGTAATCAACTTGTTAGTACAATCAAATGAAAGGGAAAACGACTTTTATCTAGCAAGTTGATTTACTACCAACATTTTGTTAACGAACTATTCTCACCGAGAAACTTATGGCTAGACCACCCAAAATTGCTGTTTTGCTAGACTCCCATTACGATGGAACTGAAACCTCTGCCTTGCAAAACTTTTTTCCAGTTAGAGGCTTTGAAGTAGAGTTTATTGGTTATCTCCGAGGTGCTTCACAAGCAGTTTTTTTTAATAACAATAACCCCAGCGAAACCATCACAGTTACTAAAGATATCGGAGACGTTGATTTACTTGAATATACTGGTTTGATTGCGGTTGGCGGATATGCTATGGATATGATCCGCTATGAACAGATCATAGAAGAAGGTTCTGATGGCAGACCAGTAGAACTGCCAAAAGCAAGTGAATTTGCTATAGCAGCGTTGGGCGATCCAGAAATAACGGTGGGAACTATTTGCCATTCTTTATGGGTTTTCACACCAGACCCATCTGCACTTGCAGGGCGCAAAGTTACTTGTGGTCATAACATTATCTATGATGTTTTGAACGCAGGAGCAACACTTGCCTACGATACCACTTATCGGCAATTAGCTGGCTCATGGGTTGATGGTAATCTTGTTACTGGAAGACATCCTTTTGCGGTTCAGGAATTCATGCAAACATACTATGATGAGCTAGTCAAAAAAGGATAACGATTAGAAACATTTTTTACTAGCTATAATTATCAAATTTTGGCTAGTAATCTCTTAACAAACTGGACTATTCACTATTTCTGTCATAACGGAGTCATCATTATGTCCGACAAATTTGAACAATTGCAGCAATTAAGACAAGTAAAACCAGTCAATTATTACAGTTTTTGGAATTTAGATGCAGACTATTCAAAACCTGGTCTGGTATCTCCAGAAAAACGGCAAGAGTTAATCGAGAAAGCTGAATTTTATGGGAGTTTGAAAGAAGATGATATTCCTGAAGTCAATGCTGACTATACCTGGTCACAAATCGAACAAGAAAATAAAGATTGGTGGCCTACTCATTGCGAAGCTTTAAGACAAGGAAGGGGCGATATCTTAACAAAGGAATATCATAATAACTTGGTTTATTTCTGCCAAGATGGCCCCTTTGTTGGCACAACAGACCAGCAAGAAAGAGAGAAGCATTGGTGGGCTTTAATTGCACAACCAGGCGTAACCATGTGCTGGCCAATTGTGCTGTTTTGGCGCGAATTTGTTCACTTTGAATGGAAGTGCGTAGACGATAGCTCCAACGAAACTACATCCAAAGGAATGGTTGCCTGGGTACGACGGGGACATCGAGGCGGTTGCTACTTTAAAAGCGAACAACTTACCTTCTACCGCGATGTATACGCGCCAACCAAATTATTGCCAGATGCTTGATAGTCTAGCAATAATTACCCAATTTAATTACCCAATTTTGAACGCCATTTGATGCCCCAAATTACGTGACTGATTTCCTACTATTAGTCCGAGTCAAATACTGAGGAAAATACAATTTTTACCTGGGTAAGATTATCGGAAAAATATTATGGTTTCAGCCACGTTACATCATGCACTTAATCCTGTTTATGCCTCAAAAAATTCAGCTTTTTTTCAAAAAGTGCGCCTGTTTTTTGGCTATTTTTTTGATAGCCCTGACAATTGCATTTAGCTTTTCCACTCCGGCGAAAGCAGATGTAATCTATCATGCTTTCGATGAATGTTTTGCCAGTATCAAAGCCGAACTGCCCAAAATTAAAGACGCAGGATACAATTACATCCAAGTTTCGCCTCCTAATACAACCGCCTCCCGGCTTGATAATGCTTGCACTTCAGACGAATACTGGTATATTCAATATCAACCGCTTGATTATGTCCTAGAGGGAAATCTGGGAACTGAGCAAGATTTAAAGGATTTAATTAACGAGGCTCACAAAAGCGGCATCAAGGTAATTGCCGATGTTGTCTTGAATCACCTGGCTAATTACAAAAACGTGGCTGGCCACGACATCAAACCTTTCCCCCAAGCCTATCCTATATTCCAAAAGCAGGAATACTTTCATAACCAAGCCTGCATCAACAACTATAATAATTCCTCAGAAGTTGAAAACAACTGGTTATGTAGTAAAGATGACCCAGAGGGATTGCCTGACCTGAAAACGGGTTTGCCCTATGTACAAGAGCAACAACAGAACTATCTGAAAAAATTACTTGATTTTGGATTCGATGGTTTACGTTTTGATGCCGCCAAGCACATTTCTCGGCAGGATATGCAGAAGATCCTTGCAGTTATCCCTAATGACAAGCTTTACTATGGTGAGGTCATCGGTAACAATTATGGCGAGAGCATGAGTTATATCCCTGTTTTCCCCAAAGTCACAGATTTTCAACTGGTCAATACCTTAAAAGATGCTTTCAATGTTGGTGGAGATTTGCGCTCTTTAGTTAATCCATCAGATACCCAACGTGCTTTGCCTGGTAAGGATGCTGTTACCTTTGCTCGCAATCATGATACTTGGGCTTGCGGACAGTTTGATAATTGGAAATTTGATCGTGGGGATTTACCCTTAGCAACAGCTTATGTATTGGCGATTAACGAAGGAACACCCCTGATTTTGAATTTTGATGCCTTCAACCCTACAGTTGTTGCTGCTACTCAATTTCATAAGAAAATGGACGCACAACCTCAATACTATCGCAATGGTAATGACATTGCTGCTAGTGCGGACAATCCCAATTTGCTCTTTATCGAGCGCGGAGATCAAGGTTTAGCCATTATCAATAAGGCTGGTACAAAATTTGATGTGGAAGCTGCAAAAATGCCCGGTTTAGAAGTTGGCTGCTATGACGAATTACAGTATAACTTCAAAATGTGTGTGGCTAAGGGTGATGATGGCCAAAAATACATTACTGAGTGGGGTTCAAAGAATCGTGGAGGCATAGAGATGGGACCACGCACGGCTCTTTTCTTTGTCAGGGCTGAGGCATAATTTGAGACGATAATTATTATTTTTGTCTCAGTAATAATTTTTAACCTTTGTGGAAAGTTGCGATCGCTTTGATTTTGGGCGATCGTATTTTTTATTTGGGAATAGTTGTTGCAACACACATTCCACGCTCTAGAGTATTTCTGCTTAGTTCTAAACTGGAATGCTCCCGTGCATACTGCAATATTTGACTTTTTTGTTGATCAATTTAGGGACTTTTCCAGTATCGTATTAGTTTTATGGAGTAAAACGTTCCATGAACCATGATCAAAATTGGACATCTGGGGATTTGTCCTGCCAGCTACAAGCGATTTCTGGTGCGGTTAAAGATGTAGCTCAAACTTGCGGTGGAGATATAATTTCTCTACTGGCTTTGTTACGTCATTTAGAAAAGTTGCACAAAGAAATTCGAGATGGAGTGTTTCAAGAAAATTTGCCTGATAATCGCCAAAGATTATACTCGCTGCTCAGAGATATTGAATCTGAGGGGGGTTGGCCTTATATTTCCCGAATGCGAGTACAGGCGTTATTGGTAAATTTGTCTGAGGAAGTTACTGATGAGGATGCTCTTACCAGCTATACTCATGATGTTTTCAAAATTGATAACTCGTCAGAATAGTTCAATATTTAAAATTAACAAATTAAATATTTTTGGATTTGATGGTGAAAGCATCACCATCAAGAGTAAATTTATGAGGTGGGAAAGTTTTACCGAATTTACAATGCGTTGGGTACTATTGTTAAAAGCTAATTTTCTCCATAATACCCATGATGTTAGCTAAATTTAATTGCTAGATAAGCGAATTTAATATCCAGAATAAATTGGACTGATATTTACAAGAGGAAAACAATGGCTGGGATATTATCAGTTTCTCGGACAAATTTAGCTCAACGCCGCCAAAAATTACGTCGGCAGCGACAACTCAAAATTCTTCAGGCTATTTGGCGGACGCTGGCTGTCACTGGATTGGCCTCGGTTTTGTTCTGGGTAGCAATTCAACCAATGTGGGTGTTAAAGGATTCGGGGCAAATAGTGATCAAATCTGGTGGTCAAGTTTTGACCCAAAAGGATATTTATTCATTGTTGGGGTTGTCATCTCCCCAGTCTTTATGGCGGATTGAACCTTCCCTAATTGCTGATTCTTTAAGAAAACAACCGAACATTGCCCAAGCTACGGTTAGACGGCGGTTATTACCTCCTGGTTTAATTATTGAAATCCAGGAACGAGTACCAGTAGCGATCGCCCAAATAACCAAAAATCAAAGGATAACCAGTTGTGTTCTGAGTCCTTCATTCACGGGTAAGCCTTCTGAGGTTAAGTCTTGTTTGCAAAATAGCGGTATGGCTAATCAACAAAATGAACTAGGTTTACTGGATGCTAGTGGCGTGTGGATGCCTTTATCAAGGTATATCTCCATTAACCCCAAAGCAAAATTACCTCGACTCATAGTAATTGGTGCGATCGCACAATACAAGCCATTCTGGACTCAACTTTATGAAGCTATCAGTCACAGTTCTCTAAAGGTGACAGAAATTAATTTTCAAGATCCTACAAATTTAATTTTGAAAACTGAATTAGGAATTGTGCATTTAGGCAGCCCTAGCAATAGATTACCTGAGCAAATTCAAGCACTTGTACAAATGCGCCGTTTACCGAATGAAGTTAATCCTAGTAATATAGATTACATTGATATCAAAAATCCCGCTGTTCCATTAGTACAAATGAATCAAAAAAATCCAGGCTTAGTTATGAAGAAATCAGAGCCACTACACAAAACACCAATCCGTTGAAGTTCAACATTTTTTCTTTCTACTCCCTTCGGCCTTTGTCTAGCTGAATAGGCAAATCTTTTAAATTAGTAACTTGAGTTGCTAATTTTATATTTTTGTAAATTAGGTATATATTATACATATAGATATAGAATTTTTTAACCGTTAGTTAAAAAATCATGCTAAGGGTTGTAAAATTAATAACTAAAAAAATTCAGGAGGTTATTAAAACTTATTACTAGGACTAAGCTTAAGCTCTATCAACCAGTTAATAACCAGTTGAATATCTTATATCAACCAGTCATCACAGCTTTTTGCCCAAAGATAGGGTTGTTATAGTGGGATCTGCCGAGGAGTTTAGTTAACGCTATTGTTGAAGTGATCTGCTGCTGACAAAGAAGATGAGATAAATAAATGTCTATACTTTTTAGAACTATTCTTAAAAAGTATAGGGGGGGAGTCAGCAACATGAGCAGCTAGTATCATAAACTGTACAGCTAATCAACAATCCCAAAGGAGAAAGAGTTAGAAGGCACCAGGCTGGATATCTGACTCTGCAACTGAGGTTTTATACCTCTCTCATGGACAAATTGCCACATCTCACCTGCCATCATGTAGGCTAGGGAATAGTAAAAAAAATAAAATAGCGTGCCAAAATTTATTTTGGCAATTATTTGACTCTTAGGTGAATCACACCGCAAAAAGTCGTTTATCTACCTTTCACAAATCCAATGACACTTGATAATAACCAAGGGCTGATCTATAACTCTCAAAATCCCGGACAACCAGGGTTTTCTCTGGCAGTTAACTCAAGCAATCCCTTTAATAATTCTGGAATGAACTTTGCTCAAGGTAAAGATGGCAAGAAAATTTCTCTCGAAAATAGCGGTATTGGTGAAATTGTGCCAGGCCGTGTTGCCAACATCAAAGTAATTGGTGTGGGTGGTGGTGGTGGTAATGCTGTCAACCGCATGATTGAGTCTGATGTATCCGGTGTTGAGTTTTGGTCAATTAATACTGATGCTCAAGCTCTGACTTTAGCGGGCGCTCCTAGTCGCTTGCAAATTGGGCAGAAACTAACTAGAGGCTTGGGTGCAGGGGGAAATCCGGCTATTGGTCAAAAAGCGGCGGAAGAATCTCGTGATGAAATTGCCACAGCTTTAGAAGGTGCGGATTTAGTATTTATTACCGCTGGTATGGGTGGTGGTACAGGTACAGGTGCAGCCCCAATTGTGGCAGAAATAGCCAAGGAAATGGGCGCTCTCACCGTTGGTGTAGTGACTCGACCATTTATTTTTGAGGGACGCAGACGCACTAGCCAAGCGGAACAAGGAATTGAAGGCTTGAAAAGTCGGGTGGATACCTTAATTATTATTCCCAATAATAAGCTGTTGGAAGTCATTCCTGAGCAAACTCCTGTGCAAGAAGCTTTTCGCTATGCTGATGATGTGTTGCGTCAAGGTGTACAAGGAATTTCTGATATTATTACTATTCCTGGATTGGTCAACGTTGACTTTGCTGATGTGCGGGCTGTGATGGCAGATGCAGGATCAGCTTTGATGGGAATTGGTGTGAGTTCGGGTAAATCTAGAGCCAGAGAAGCGGCAATTGCCGCCATTTCTTCACCTTTATTGGAATGTTCTATTGAAGGAGCTAGAGGAGTTGTATTTAATATTACTGGTGGTAGTGATCTAACCCTGCATGAAGTTAATGCTGCGGCGGAAACAATCTATGAAGTGGTTGATCCTAATGCCAATATTATTTTTGGAGCGGTAATTGATGACAGACTCCAAGGAGAAGTCAGAATTACTGTGATTGCGACTGGATTTACAGGTGATATCCAACCTCCATCTGCACAAACTACTGTTACTCCTAGAGTTGTCACTCCCATTCCCACTACTACTACTACCACTAGAAGACCTACACCACTACAACAACCTGTTAATAACCCCACTCCATCTGTAGAACCACCAAAAGAAAAACCCTCTTTGGATATTCCCGATTTTCTGCAAAGACGACGGACACCACCAAGAAATTAATTGATTGTGAATATGAGATTTTAGCTTAAATAGTAGAAGCCTCTCATCTAACCGATAGGGAAGTGATGAGATGAATAGGCGCGAGTGACTTTTTTGACTAACTAGCGAAATCAGCAATGTTAGTCGATGAGGAATGAACACTTTCTTGGTTTCTCTCCAAGTATCTGATATAATTCTAATCAATAGGTGTAACTCAATTAAATGCTGAAAAGCAGCCTATTAAAAAAGTTCAAAAATCTATCTCCAAAAGACCCTAGGGCATAGGGCTTTAAAGCTCAGTCAACGTCTTCAAAGAAGAGTCGCTGAGAAACCCATACTCCCTTTCAGGTGAGTGTGTAGAGTATGTCACATTAAATTCACAGTCTCAGTTGAGGCTAGATGCTGTATACAAATTATCAGTTATCAGGAGGAGGAAGTAAATAAATTTCTCCCCTGCTCCCTGCCTATTTACTCGCTTCTACCCATTGAATAACCTGATGAGCTATGTGAGTCCCGTCGAGACGGTCAATTTCCCGGATACCTGTGGGACTTGTGACATTAACTTCTGTTAGGTAGCCACCAATTACGTCAATACCAACAAAAATTAAGCCATCTTGCCGGAGTTTTGCGGCTAAATGGCTACAAATTTCTTGTTCTCTTGGGGTAATGGTGGTTTGAGCCACTGTTCCACCAGTGGCCATATTATTACGAAAATCACTACTACTAGAAAGACGATTTAGCGCACCTATGGGTTCACCATTGAGTAAGATAATCCGTTTATCTCCCTCCTTGGCTTGGGGTAAATAATTTTGTACCATAACTGGAACTTGACCTTGGAGCGTGCTAAGTTCGACAATGGAGTTAAAATTGCGATCGCCTGATTGTAAGAATAAAATGCCTTCCCCAGCTTTATTCCCCAAGGGTTTGAGAATTGTTGCTTCTTTAGCTGCGACAAATTGGCGAATAACTTGCTTGTCAGCGCTGACAATTGTTTCGGGAATACATTCGCTAAACTGAAGAGCATACATTTTCTCATTAGCGCTACGAATCCCAGCCGGATCATTTATTACCAAAGTTTTATTTTGGTCAACATAATCGAGAATATAGGTAGCATAGAGATAAGCATCATTAACAGGTGGATCTGTCCGCATAAATACGGCATCCATTGTTTCTAAAGCAGTAAAGGAACTAGGGCTTAATTTAAACCAAGAATTAACTGCTAACCAACGTCCCTCCACTAACTCCACGGGAACGAGTTCTACCTGCTGCAAGGAAGCCCAGGCTTTACCATCAATAACACTCAGCAAATTTGCCTGAGTTATCCAAATTTCATGTCCCAGAATTTGCGCTGCTTCCATCAAAGCAACACTGGTATCATGACATGGATCAAGCCTATGGATAGGATCAATAATAAAAGCTAGTTTCATCCTTTATACCTCTTTCATCTACAAGTTTTAATATTAAATATCCCCGACTTCTCCAATTAATTTATTCATCTCAAGGAAAAATGAGAGAAGAAAGTCGGGGATCTGATCAATACTATTGCCAAAGCCCTGAAACCCTATTGATATCGTCACGATTTTATTGGGTTTCAGACATATTTTGGAAAATTGGCAATAGTATTGCTGATCCACAATATTTTAAGAAACTAGTAGTCTGTCAAATTTATTTTGACGGGTTTTTGGTAGTGCGGGCATCTTGCCCGCGTGAGCGAGACGCTCACACTACAGTCCATTATTTTTATCTTGACAGACTACTAGCATCTGATCTAATTTACCTTGACGGTCTAAAGTATGGATATCGTCACAACCACCAATGTGAATATCATTAATAAAAATTTGTGGTAAGGAGCGTTTTCCATTAGCTCTTTGGGACATTTTATCTCTGGCTATTTCGTCTCCATCAAGATTATATTCGATAAAATCAATACTTTTACTTTTCAGTAGACTTTTAGCACGAACACAAAACGGACAAGTAGTCCAAATGTAAATTTCTACTTTTGCAGCCATAATATTTTCAAAGAAATGCAATACTTCTTAATTTTAAACTCAAATTTAGTGGTAATGGGTAATAGTTTTTTAAATTACCAATTACCAATTACCAATTACCAATTACCAATTACCAATTACCAATTACCAATTACCTATTCCCACTCAATAGTTCCAGGTGGCTTAGAGGTAATATCATAAACCACACGGTTTACACCTTTTACTTCATTGACAATGCGGGTAGAAATTGCTTCTAATATATCGTAAGGAATTCGCGCCCAGTCTGCGGTCATGCCATCTTCGCTAGTGACAATTCTTAAAACAATAGGATAGGCATAGGTGCGTTTATCACCCATCACCCCAACGCTGCGAACTGGTAACAGAACCGCAAAAGCTTGCCAAACCTCATTATATAAACCACGTTGGTTAATTTCTTGACGAACAATTAAATCAGCGTCTCGCAAAATATTCAAGCGTTCGGAGGTGACTTCACCTAAAATACGAATTGCTAAACCAGGTCCGGGAAAAGGTTGACGTTGGACAATTTCTTCTGGTAAACCAATGGAACGCCCAACTTTGCGAACTTCATCTTTAAATAGTTTTCGCAGTGGTTCTACCAGTTTAAATCTCAAGTCTTTTGGTAAACCACCCACATTGTGATGACTTTTAATTTTCACTGCTACCCGTTCACCACTTTTTGGATCAACGTTGGTATCAGCAGATTCAATCACGTCTGGATAAAGTGTCCCTTGAGCTAAGTAGTCAAAATGCCCAAGATCCCTTGATGTCTCCTCAAAAACACTGATAAATTCATGTCCAATGCGGCGACGCTTTTCTTCGGGATCAGTTACTCCAGCAATAGCTGAGATAAATCGTTCCCGGGCATTAACATATTCTACAGGAATATGAAATTGTTCTTTAAATAACTTTACTAATCTTTCGGGTTCTAGTTTTCGCATAAAACCCTGATCAATAAATACACAGGTTAGCTGCTCACCAATGGCTTTATACAGAAGAAAAGCTAGAGTTGAAGAATCTACACCGCCAGACAATGCTAATAATACCCGTTTGTCTCCTACCTTGGCGCGAATTTCCTGAATTGATTCTTCAACAAAAGCGGCTGTTGTCCAAGTTGGTTCACAGTCACAGATATGGTAAACAAAGTTGCGAATTAAGGCTATACCACCCTGAGAATGGACGACTTCGGGGTGAAATTGCACACCATAGAGTTTTTTGTCATGGTGAGCGATCGCTGCACAAGGAGTATTATTAGTATGTGCCAGTAACTCAAAGCCAGGAGGCATATTTGTGACTGAATCTCCATGACTCATCCACATGGTTGCACCCTCTTCGACATTAGTTAATAAGTCTGTGGGGTCATCTATGTATAGAGATGCTTTACCATATTCACCCCGTTCGGCTTGGATAACTTCCCCACCCAGTTGATTAACCATGAGTTGCATACCATAGCAAACACCGAGAACGGGTATTCCCAATTTCCAAATTTCTGGGTCACAATGGGGAGCGTAGTCGCTATATACGGAATTTGGTCCACCGGAAAGGATGATACCTTTGGGGTTGATTTCGCGTAACTGTTCGGCTGCGGTGCGATAGGAAATAACTTCTGAATATACTTGAGTTTCGCGGATACGACGCGCAATTAATTCAGAATATTGAGAGCCAAAGTCTAAAATTACAATTATTTGACCTTTAAGTTTCCCCAAATTTTCTGGTGTTTGAGGTATTTTTTCGGTTGGTAGAGTCACCGCTGTATTCATGCTATGGAGGTTGTGTTGTTAATGATAAGAAGTCTGGACTGTGATTTTTATGATTTTTGTGATTAATGGTGATAACAAATTAATGAATCATCTAAACAAATTAATTATACAAATCATAGTTAAAAATATTTATTTGTGGTACTGACGATAATTCCTATTAATTTAGCACAATTTTTCCAGTAATATCCAACCAGTTTTACTTTTTACGAGAATTTGGCGATCGCGGTCAAAAAGTACAGAACCACAAGCTATCATGGTTTTACCTTGTTCATTATGGCTATTCATATATTCTTGAGTACGGGTATCAATGCTTTCTGCAATGGAGCTATAAACCTGATTTACCCAATTACTACCACTATTACTATCGAGAATTCTCAGATGTTTTAATGCTGCTTCTGCTGTAGGACTCTGAAAAATGGTTTGAATATCGGAAGATCCTAATCCTAGCATAGCAGAATGGGCAGTTAAAATTTCCCGGCGACCATCAGCTAAATGATGATGAGTGTGAAAGATTCCCCCCGCTAGTTTCATCAATTTACCGTGATAACCAAATAATAAAATTTCTTTTACACCTAAGATATCAGCAGCGACTAACATTGGACCTAACCAATTCGCAGTTTTTACCATTTGTGCGGGGTTGATACCGAGTTTTTGAGCTAAATCTAGGCCATTTTCCCCAATACAAAAGACCAAAGTGGGAAATTGACTGGCTTTTTCGGCTAAATCAGCACGAAAAGCTGTTAATTGATCTGGTGTACTTAAAGGTTGAGAAATCCCTGTTGTTCCTAATAAAGACAGTCCTTCCACTACTCCAAACGCGGAATTAGAAGTACGGACTGCAAGCGATCGCCCTTCTGGTAAAATAATTGTTACCTTGATTTTTTCCGTCGGTTTTAATAATCGCTGTAAATTTTCCTGGAATAACTTTTGGGCATAACCATAAATTGCGGCTTTCCCCTCACCATTGAGTTGCTTCCCAATCCCCTCTCCACCCTGAATAATTACCGCTTCTCCATCTCCCTCATACCATGCCACCATCGCCCAAATCGGTGTATTCTTTGTTAAATCTAGGTTATCACCTGGATCACTGCGAGTCATAGCCAAAGCCTGATTTTCTGATATTCCTGCGACTTGTTCAATGGGTATTTCAGCAATTTCAGCAGGTGTAATCAAATCTACAGAAGTCACAGTCAGGGGTTGATGATAGCGTAACCAATGCAAAGCCGCAACAGCAGCAGCACAAGCAAAAACGGGCAAAGTGTATCCAGAACGCGACATAGTGATAATTAAAAATTATTCATGATTAATTATCTCACACCCCAATTTCCGATAACAAAATTTGCATATCTTCCCAAGAAATATCTTGTTGAAGATAACGGGGTGAATCAGGATTATAGGGACTTGCTATTCTGTCAATTGCGATAATTGTAGCTGTATCTGGTAACACTGGGACATCTGGATCATAAGCTGTTGGGCGCATCAAAGAACTAGAAAAGCCTTTAAACACAGCAATTTGATCAGGTTCATCATCAATTTTGACAGTGACGATGAGAACTTCTTGGGATTTTTTGACTGTATATTGTTCCAGTCTTTTACCAACAGAGTTATTCATTAATTCAGCAGTCGGAACTACGATTTTTGTGATGAATTTGATTTGGATGATTTATTAATCAGGAAAACAAGTCGGAACTATGATTTGTGTGATTAATTTTATTTAGATAATTAATCCGAATAATCACAGTTCAGAATTTTTTCTAACTTTTCAATTGCTTAATGTGTAGCGGAACGTCCATGTTTACCGAGTTTAACCGCGACAAAATAACTTAAATAAATTACGTAAATTGCTAAAGTCACTATCCCCAAAAACCCTAGAAAAGCAGGTTTGCTATTGTGGTGAAAATAGTCTTTAAAGATTAATGGTGCTTCTAACCAGACACTACAGTAAGGAGTTTTAATCGCAGTTCCTGAAAAAGCACAACCTAGGAAGGGTAAAAGGGCTATTGCTCCTAAACTACAATAAACTGTTGTCGCCCAACGCCAAGAAGTGAAAATTAGTTTTAATGGACTATGGGGATAATAGTCAATTTCATCATTGATATCTACCCAAAACCATAGCGCAATTGGGATCAGAATCCGCGCCATTAAAGCAGAGATGAAACTAACTCCAAAGCTACCAATCATTAAGTACATACTAACAATTAATAAACTAGCCACTCGCCAGTAAATCATTAATAAGCGTTGCATTCCTTCAGCTTTTTGCACAAATGCCCAAATTGAAAGAATTAAAGGAATAATCAGCGTAAATAATAACGCTAGTCTATAATCCATCCAGACATAAGGGCGAAACCATACTTGTGTCATAAAGTCAATAACAAAAATAGAAAATTTGTGAATAGATATTTGATAGCGTTAGCTATTCTAGAAAAATTCAGTTTGGGGACTTTTCTCAAAAGCGAAAAACGGGGAATAAACTCCCCCGTCTAGTTCAAATCCATTAATGAATGGAGGTTTAAACCATTGATATTCCAGTAAATTGTTACTTATTGAAAAAAGCACGACTGCTGATTCTAATCTTCGTACAGACGGCACTCATCTGCTTCTGGATTAGCATCACAATATTGTTCCAAAGCGTTTTTAGGCTTGATTTGACGCTGGTGAGAAGCTTCCGCTTGCAATTCTTCTACAGCATCCCAAGCAGCAGCACATTCAGCGGAGTTGCTACCTGAGATATCACATACAGTGCGGGCTTGTTCAAGTTCTTCTTGGATTTTTTCTTGAATGTCCCCAGTAGCTTGTGTTTGGGTGTTAGTCATGATTATTTCTCCTTATGTTTTGTTTATACTAGTATAGAAAGAATTTGAAAATTGTAGTTTTCTGTCTCTGAGATCACTAGTTTTACACTTTTGGTGATAATTCCAGTGGCTAATATCTTGCAAATAGGCTTTTGGCTCATTCAGCGAGATATGTCCAGAGTATTATCCCATGAATATCATAAGCTGTTATACCTATAACTTAACAGATTTTCATTTTGAATACAGACTTGAAATATCGCTTATAAGCCTCTGATAGTTTAGCGTAAACTAATATATTCGCTTATAAGCTTAAAGTTTTATTGATATGAATTTAATTATTTCATGTATACGTTTATTGTCGGTGTAGTAATTTTTAATTAAGCTTAGAGATTAAAATTTAATTTCCCAGATATCATTTTATA
This sequence comes from Dolichospermum lemmermannii CS-548, assembly GCF_028330815.1. Taxonomy (NCBI): domain Bacteria; kingdom Bacillati; phylum Cyanobacteriota; class Cyanophyceae; order Nostocales; family Aphanizomenonaceae; genus Dolichospermum; species Dolichospermum lemmermannii. The sequence goes on along the minus strand of NZ_JAQMTJ010000262.1, from coordinate 8,034 downwards.
ATTTAACTAAAGTTGATCTCATCCTCACGAGGTTATTATGACAGCTATCACCGTCAACTTAAACCCTATTATCCAATTAAGTGATCAGCAATTTTATCAACTCTGTCGAGAAAATCCTGAAGTCAAATTTGAACGCAATGCCAAAGGAGAAATATTGATTATGTCACCAACAGGAGGAGGAACAGGAAAACGTAATGTGGAAATTGCCGCAGATTTTGTGTTTTGGAATCGTAAATATAAACTAGGGGTTTGTTTCGACTCTTCCACCTGTTTTAAACTTCCCAATGGTGCAAATCGTTCTCCTGATGTTGCTTGGATTAAAAAAGAAAGATGGGATACACTCACACCAGCAGAACAAGAAAAGTTTTCACCAATTGCCCCAGATTTTGTTTTAGAATTAATGTCACCTAGTGATAGTTTGCAGGAAACGCGAGCAAAAATGCAGGAATATATCAATAATGGAGTTAAATTAGGTTGGTTAATTAATCGAAAAATGCGCCAAGTGGAAATTTATCGTCTTGGTAAACCAGTAGAGATATTAGAATTTCCCCAAGAATTATTAGGTGAAGATATTTTGCCAGAATTTATTTTAAATATGGAAATCATTTGGGGATAGGTTGTTGAAATTCAACAACCGGATCATCTTGGTAAGTCATGGTAATATAATGCTATTATTTACCTGTACTCACAATTCCTGACCATTGTACCTTTTTCTCCCGTTCTCGACGATAAGAAAAGAAATGTTCTGGAGTTTGGAAAGTACAATAGGGAGCGATCGCAATTTGTTCTAAACTAATTCCTAATTGTTCCAATTGCAAAGCATTCACCCGCCGCACATCTAAACAGACCTTTCCCGGTTCTGGATCTTTGATTAAAGGTGAATTCGGTAAATTATGTAAAGCAGCAACTATTTTTTCTGGTTCATAATGTGGTAGAATGGTACTGCCAATTTCCGTAGCCACTTCCACAGAAACTTGGTAAACTTCCCCAGCAATAGCCGGACCCATAGCTACGCGCAAATCTGCTAAATTGCTACCGTGGGATTGCATTCTGGTAATAGCTTCAGGAACAATTTTCGCCGCTGTTCCCCGCCAACCAGCGTGTAAAGCCGCCACCTGTCCAGTTTTCACATCTCCAATCAAAACAGGTGTACAATCAGCAGAAGCCACCCAGACAGCTTGTAACGGTTGCTGACTAATTAAACCATCTGCCAACGCCAAATCATCATCACTGGCATTGACATGATCATCAACTTCCTGGGGAGTTAAAACAGTATTGCCATGCACCTGTTTTAAACGATAAGCTAAAGCCTCTGGTTGTAGTGCCTGAGTTAGTTCATGAGGTAAACGAGGCCAAAACCGTTGGGTAAAGAAACCATGAGACCAGGGTTCTAAAAGATTACAAGTCAGGTAAGGTAGACCTTCCCAATTGTGCCAATGCCAAGTGTGCATCTTTAACCAAACCTCAATAGAAAATTAATTACTTTCAATCAATCCTAACTTGAACAACTGCCAAAAAAGATTTAAAACAATGGTGAACTGTGGTGGAATTTAATCGGCAACTTTTGGTAGATAGCTTAAAAGCAGAATATAAGCATCAAGACTTACCATTCTCTCTACATATTTTTAACACTTTATCTTCCACAAATCAAACCCTGTGGCAACTAATCAACCAAGGAGAAAAACCAGGTTGTGTAGTTATTGCCACCCAGCAAACCGCCGGCAGGGGGCAATGGGGTCGTCAATGGCAGTCTTCTACTGGTGGTCTATATCTTTCAATGGCATTAACACCCAACATGGAAGCTACCAGCAGTTATCAACTCACCTTGGCCAGCGCGTGGGGAATTACAGCAAAATTACGAAAATGTGGTATACCTGTCGGCATAAAATGGCCAAATGATTTAGTATTAGATGGTCGCAAATTAGGAGGCATTTTAACCGAAACCAAAGTCAATCAAGGACATATCACTCAAGCTGTGATTGGTGTTGGCATTAATTGGGCAAATCAAGTTCCAGAAACGGGAATTAATCTGCAATTATGGCAAAATTCCCAAAATTATCAGATGATTCATCACCTGGAAATGCTTACCTCACAAGTCTTACTAGGAATTAAGTCCGGTATCGAGTGTCTACAGTTAGAAGGAATAAACATCCTCCTATCTCGCTATCTTGATCTACTCACAAATATGGGTGATCAGGTTTATGTCAATAATCTTTTAGGTACAGTAGTTGGAGTAACTCCACAGGGTAATCTCCGCTTAAAAATGACAACTTATGATCCAAAAGCAGCCGTAACACCAGAAATTTTTTGCCAACCAGGTACAATCAGTTTGGGTTATCGTCAAGCTTCTGTTTAATGATTAAATTTGTTAAAAATGTCACTTCATAGGATAGTATATCCAGCATGGAATGATATCATTTCTTTAGACTTATTACACACAACACAAGAGAAAAAATGACGCAGCGCCATAAATCTGCCCATAAAAATTTTTACTACGGTGGCACGAGTAAACGTTTTGCTTCTAGACTACCAGCACAAAGCCTCTGTTTGTTAAGTAGCTTTAGTCTTCTTGGTAGCGGATTTGTAACTGCTCAAACTGAAACTGCATCAATAGACAATATTGTTCCCACTATTGAGAATTCCCAACCAGCAGTAGTTACAAATCCAGTTCAGAAAGAAACTATTGTTCCTGAAACAGCCAAGCCACAGCCAGATTTTTCTGACCGACAAGCTAGGCTGAAAAAGAAGCTAAATAGCAAAAGTGTTGCTGAATCTACAGAAGTTGTCAGAGATGCTAAACCCAAAGGTGAAAATACTCAACCTACAGCTAGTGTGAGGATTTCCCAGCCCAAAGGTGAAAATACTCAACCTACAGCCAGTGTGAGAATTTCCCAGCCCAAAGGTGAAAATACTCAACCTACAGCCAGTGTTAGTGAACCTGACCCATTGGTTAAAAAACTCCCAGAAGTCGCTCAAACAACCAATAATTCGCAAAATACTGTCAAGGATACAGAAAGTAGTCTCAAGGATTATAACAACGCTTATATTGATCCCACTGACTACAAAAATGCAACCACAGATAACTATGAACCGCCCAGTTCTGTAGTCGTCACAGAACGTTCTAGCGGTTGTAGTGCAAATGTAGTTCCAGGGCAAAGTGCTTGTGCTAAAACTACCCAAACTCCTGCCGTGGCTAAGTCTAAAGATTCATCACCGACTTGGCTGAAAAAAAGTGAAACTGCTAAATTACCAATCGTGTCCCCAGTGAGGACAGCCATAACTGCAAACCGCAATCAACGTGAGAATGTTGGTGAAGCTGTTGCTACTAGTGTGAGCAAAATTAGTCAACCTCAAAATAATTGGCGGATTTCCAGAACTAACACCAGCAGTCATACAAAGGCTGCCTATCATGCCAATAGCTTTATCCCCAGTCCTAGGGAATTTAGCACGACAAAGGTGAGTTCTATCCCTATTGCTCCCCAAGTAGGTAGTTTACCAGCACCGATGATTGAGGGTAATCTTGCTCCTCGTCCCAGTCTGGTGTCCTATGATTTTTCACTGGCATCTGTATTACCTCAAGTTCCTTATACTAATACCCTGGCTTATCGTGGTGGTGGTGGTTCGGGAATTGTCTTCCCTCTGTCTATGGCTGCACCAATTACGTCTTTATTTGGCTGGCGTGTTCATCCTATCACGGGCGATCGCCGTTTTCACGCTGGTACAGATTTAGGTGCGCCCACGGGAACACCAATTTTAGCAGCGGCTAAAGGTCAAGTAGAATCAGCTAACTGGTTAGGTGGTTATGGTTTGGCTGTAACAATCAATCACAGTTCGGCTCAACAAAGTCTTTACGGGCATATGTCAGAAATCTTTGTTCAACCTGGTCAATGGGTAGAGCCTGGAACTGTCATTGGTCGAGTTGGTAGCACTGGTAACTCTACAGGACCTCACCTGCACTTTGAAATCCGTCACCTTACCCAAAATGGATGGGTTGCTGTTGACCCAGGTGTGCAATTAGAAGGTGGCCTTAGCCAGTTGGCACAAGGCACACCAGGCACGAAAACAGCCCAAGCTCGGTAATTTGGCGGAGTGGTCAGTGGTCAGTGGTCAGGGAGCAGGGGAGCAGGGGAGAAATTTCTTTCTTCCTTCTTCTTCTTCCTTCTTCTTCCTGATAGCGAAGCGTGGCGTTAGCCATACTCCTGATAGCGAAGCGTGGCGTTAGCCATACTCCTGATAGCGAAGCGTGGCGTTAGCCATACTCCTGACTCCTGACTCCTGACTCCTGACTCCTGACTCCTCTTCTCCTTACAAATATCCGTTTTCTGCTAAGAATGCAGTTGTAATTTCCGCTTGTTGGTGGTGATTATTGCCAGGGGTGAGGAATTTTTCCACGTATTTACCCAGGATATCTCCTTCTAGATTTACCCAACTACCCGCTACTAAATGACTGAGATTGGTTTCGCTATATGTTAGCGGGATGACGGCAACTGTAAATTGAGATGATTCTGATTTATATTTAGCTACGGTGAGGCTGATACCATTGACAGCAATGCTACCTTTAGGAACTATATAACGAGCGATCGCTTCTGGGGCCACAAAGGTCATTTCCCAGGAACTAGCAGTTTGTTCAGATGTGATTAACTGACCAATTCCATCTACATGACCCATAACAAAATGACCACCGACTTTACCACCCACCCGTAGTGATGCTTCTAGATTGACGTATCTTTGTTGAATTTCTTCTTTGCCTAATGTTGTGCGTTCTAGAGTTTCCGGTGAAGCGGTGGCAATAAATCCATCTTTTAAGATTTCTTCAACTGTCAAACACACGCCATCTACTGCCACACTATCACCATAGGCCAAGTCATGAATGATCATCTCTGGCTGACTAAGATAATTAATCTGCCACGAATCTCCTGTTAAGGGTTTTATGGTTCCTAAACCTTGAATTAATCCTGTAAACACAGCTTTTGGGAAACTAATTTTATTTATTGCTTAATTTTGGCGGAAATCAACTAATAATTCTCGGAAAAAATGTAAAGCCCGTAAGTTTATTTTTTTCCTGGTTTTGGTAAATGAATATTAACATATTAACATCAATCCCCAGGCATACTTGAATTAGGAGCTAAAAGAAAGATGAAGGATAAAATATGAAGGATCAATAAATTAGTTATTAACAAGGTGTGAAATTGGTTTATTTATACCTGATTTCTATGACACCACAGTAAGAGTCAACTAACCATTAAAAATTCCTAAAAAGCTGGTTTGATTTGCTTTTTTAATTTTTAATTTTTAATTCTTAAATTCGGAAAAAAGTGGATTATTTGTTACATATTTCCAAGCGATTAAAGAACTTTAGAGGCTGAACCAATGATAGAAATGAAAGTCGCTGGTATAGCATTAGATGCGATCACTCGCAGCCCGATTGTGCTTTTGAAGGATGGTTCAGATCGTCGCGCTTTGCCCATTTACATCGGTCAGGAACAAGCAAGAGCAATTATGGGGGCAATGGAAAATCAAAAGCCCCCCCGACCTTTAACCCATGACCTAATCGTGAATATGCTGGAAACATGGAATATGACTTTAGATAAAGTTATTATTCATACCTTACAAAAAGATACCTTTTATGCTGCGTTAATTCTTCAGCAAGGGGATGTCAAAAAAGAAATTGATGTTCGTCCCAGTGATGCGATCGCTATTGCACTCCGCACAAATACTCCCATTTGGGTCATGGAAGAAGTAGTGGCTAATGCTTCTATTCCTGTAGATCGTGATGCTGATGAAGCTGAACAGGAAGCTTTCCGCGAATTTATTTCTAATCTCCGTCCAGAGGATTTAATCAAGCGGTTTGGGAATGGTGACTAAGTTGTAAATGCTGAGAATGGAGAAAAAATAAGAAAGTAGCAAAAAAGCCACAATTTCTGGATTTTTCCTCAAACTCAGCAATTATGACCATTTTAGATTCTAGATTATTAGGAAAATGCCGAGAACCCTGAGAAGAAGAGCGGGCTAATTTAATCGCTTCCTTACAGGCACAAACTGAGCAGGCACTATTTTGGATTAAATCCGTCAAATATAGCAATAGACAAGGTAGTTAGGATATCAATTAATATAGCGGTTATTGGTTGAGTGAAATACAAGAACCTCTCCCCCTTTAGGTGGATGCCTCCAACACGCTATGTATTAGCAAAGCTCCACCAAGTGGCACACCAGTCCGCCTACAGTGCTAGTAGTCTGTCAAATTTATTTTGACGGGTTTTTGGTAGTGCGGGCATACTATGGCTAACGCCACGCTGCGCTATCGACAAGTGTTACAGTGAGCTTGCGATGCCCTGAGCTTGCGATGCCCTGAGCTTGCGATGCCCTGAGCCTGTCGAAGGGTCGAAGGGTCGAAGGGTCGAACTGCTCAGTACAAGTCTTGCCCGCGTGAGCGAGACGCTCACACTACAGTCCATCATTTTTATCTTGACAAACTACTAGTTCACTGCAAGCGGGAAGGAGAATTATCATGTATCTAATTTAAGTGCATACCGCTATAATGAAACTTCGTTCACAACAGGGTTTTACCTCTGACTTCTGAATCATACTATATCATTGTAATAGTTTGAAATTAAAATGAAATTCAATTTCCATCAATTTGGTTCTCAAAAATTACTGAAAAAGTTATTTCTGCCTTTGTTTTTAATTTCTTTACTGATGGTTTTTTGGGGAAACACTTTCACACCTGTTACCGCACAAGAAGGATCACGTTCAGAAATTCGTGGTGTGTGGATGACAAATAATGATCTCGATATTCTTAAAGATAGGACTAAAGTTCAGGAAGCAGTCACACAACTGCAAAAACTCAATTTTAACACTATCTATCCCGTAGTTTGGAATTCTGGTTATGTCATGTATCCTAGTGAAGTAGCCAAGCGGTTAGAAATCCAACCGTTTGTCTTTCAAGGTTTAGATGGACATGATATTCTTGCCGATTTAATTAATAAATCTCATCGGAAAAATTTACTGGTAATTCCTTGGTTTGAATTCGGGTTTATGACTCCTCCCAGTTCAGAATTAGCAATGAATAAACCAGAATGGTTAACACAAAAAAAAGATGGTAATCAAACATCTATTAGTGCCGGCGGTGAGGTTTCATGGTTAAATCCGTTTCATCCAGAAGTACAACAGTTTATTAGCGATTTGCTTGTAGAACTTACTAACAAGTATGATCTTGATGGTATCCAATTTGATGATCACATGAGTTTACCTTCTGAATTTGGTTACGATAAATATACGGTTGCCTTATATCAACAAGAAACTAAAAAAATGCCTCCCAGTGATCCTCAAAACCCAGAATGGGTAAATTGGCGGGCAAATAAAATTACAGAATTCATGGTGAGACTTAATCAAATAGTCAAACAAATCAAACCGAAAATGATTTTCTCTGTCTCACCTAATTACTATAATCATGCCTATAAATTTCAACTCCAAGATTGGTTGAACTGGGTACGATTAGACATAGTAGATGAGTTAATTGTGCAAGTTTATAAGGAAAATTTAGATCATTTTATTGGCAAGCTTTCCCGTCCAGAAATGGAAGAAGTAAAACAAAAAATTCCTGCTGGAATCGGTGTTATGGCAGGTTTAAGAACTAAACCCGTATCAATTCAACAGATTCAATCTCAAGTCCGTGCCGCCCAACAACGGGGACTGGGTGTAGCTTTTTTCTATTATGAAAGTCTTTGGAATACTGCACCAGGAGCATTAAAAGAACGTCTGGCTGGATTTAAAAGTTTATTTCCATATCCGGCATTACGAACGGCAGTAGAGCCTGGGGAAGGGGAAACAAAAGTAGAGTCAGTGCCATGGGAAACGAATCTAACTGTGACTGACAAAATACCATTTTAGTGTTTAAGCTTCCCCGGTCTGAAGACGCGGGGATTTCTGAAGAGTCCATAAAAGAACTTTCGTAGGCTGACTTAAACAACCTCTACCTACTCCAATTAAGTCAAACTTAAATATCGCAGCTACTTTTCTGATTATGTTGACCGC
>NZ_JAQMTJ010000261.1:0-4220 GCF_028330815.1 Dolichospermum lemmermannii CS-548 | reverse complement strand
CCCCCTACTCCCCCTACTCCCCCTACCTTCCTTCCTGGGGGATGATTTCTGTTACCACTCTGCGTCCAGAATTACCACCTTTGACAACAATATTTTCTGTTTCTAAATTACCGACGGCTGTTTCCCCTTGGAAAGTTAATTTTGGTTCAATTTGACGATAAACGATATTTCCCTGCGCTTCTAACAATTTTTTATCTAAATACCAAGTAAGTTGATTTGATTTTAAAGACTGACGACGTTGCCCAACTGCATTCACATTACCAGTGAGATATACCTTATTTTCTGGTATTTTCATTTGTCCCTGATTAGCAGTGACAGTGACATTTTCAGCAGATTGGAATATCCGAATGGGAGAATTTGTGGTGATATTTTCTTTCTTAATATTCCAGGTAATTGAGTTACTAATAATTTGTATCAATGGATCTAATAACTCTAATTTTGCCTGTGGTTGGAGAATGGCAATTTGAGTTTTTAAATTAATTTCTGCGGCATTACCGTTACCACGTCCAGTGATTTTGTTATCCTTATATCTTTCTATTTGGATTGGGCGATCGCTAAATAATTTCTCCTCCTTAATATGCCACATTAAATGATCAGTTCGCATTTGCAACTGTGGATCTGTGGATTTTGCGAATACTCCCCCTGAAAATTCTACCCGTTGTTCACGAGTTTTGATCTTTGCTTCTTGAGCTACAGCTTGTAATTGTTTATGACTACCATTTAACTGATTGCGAACAATCAATAAATCTTCTTGAGGTCGCCATTCTAACTCATTACCTTGGAAAACAATTCCATTGCGGGGATCGGTAGCTACAATTTTACCTTTAAGAAAAAGTTGCTTACCATCTTGCTTAATATCAGCCTTATCTGCTTTAATTTGGTAGACAACTTTTCCATCTTGGTAAAGTTCTCCTTGAGGACTTTCTGCCTCACCAATTTGCTTATCTGTAGTGTATTTTGCTTCTTTGGCTTTAACTTTCCAAATTGGTCTCCCTACCTCATCAAACTGTTCTAAAGCCACACCGAAAAAAGTTAACTTAGTGTCATCCTCCTTTGGAGATGGATTATCAGTTTTTGATTGAGTTGGTGATGGATTACCGCAAGCAGACAAGCATAAACCTAAACACAAGATCAAAGGCAGATAAAACAAATTAGTTGGTAATCGCAACCCAAAAAATGAATAGAAGTGGGGAGAATGATTTTTAGATCCCCTTTGATGTTTTGCATCTTGTCTTCTATTCTCCCTACCTTGTGCATATTGCATTATTCTGGAACTTCTAAATGTCTACTATTATCTCGATGATCGTCTAAAAAGCCCATACTAGACAATGGCCGATATGGATAACTTTGGCGGGGAGTTTTTTGGATATCTTCTTTGATAGCTTCTAAATCAATATAGCGATCGCTCACATTAATTAAACTATCACTAGTCATAGAACGCAAACTCACCACCTCTACCCTCACACCACGATAGCTCACAGAATTGACAGCATAAGCCAAATCACCGTCACCGCTGACTAAAACTGCGGTATCATAGGAATCGCACAAAGCCATCATATCAACAGCTATTTCTACATCTAAGTTAGCTTTTTTAGAGCCATCTGGTAATTGCACCAAATCCTTAGCAATAACTCGATAACCATTGCGACGCATCCACAACAAAAAGCCCTGTTGCTTCTCATTTGTCCGATCTACACCTGTGTAGAAAAAAGCGCGTAACAGCCTTGATCCACCAGTTAAACGGCACAATAACTTAGTATAATCAATTTCGATTCCCAGTTGAAGCGCCGCATAAAATAAGTTTGAGCCATCAATAAAGATAGCCACCCGACCCCGATTTTCCAAAACTTGTTCTGGCGTAAATATTGAGTCGTTTTCAAAATTGTTCAACATTATTGTCATACCTTGTGTTGTTATCCCTGTGATGATAGAAATTTCTAACTATCTGCTTATTAGAGTTGCTAATGATAAGTCTCCGGGGCTAATACATCAGGAATCTTCAATCATCAGTAAAACTGTTTTGATTATTTACTTCCTTGATCTACTATTAAGATGTAATTAATAGCCCCGAATTCTTTGGTTTTTTAAGAAATTCGCAGTTCCCAAAATTAATCTTTTATTTTGATGTTTCTATCCGTTTAAAAACTGGTTTTGGTGTTCCCAATATTTGTTGTTCGGATAATATTCCCCAGGTTGAGTGGGTACAAAAAGGAGCTAAAATTGCACTTTCTTTTTGTTCATTAAAATTGATCCCCCAGCCTAATTGCTGATAAATATCACTGCTGATATTAGGAATAATTGGGGATAGAAGATAAGCTGCTAATCTTACAGATTCCAGAACCGCATATAGCACCGCTTCCACTTCCTCCTGTTTACCTTGTTTATATAATGACCAAGGGGCTTGATCATCAATAAACTTATTACTGGCTTGCACCAGAGATAAAACATAGTGACAGGCTTCATTAAAAGCTAATGCTGTGTATGCTTGTTTCACCTTTTCTCCCAACTGTAACCCTATCGCTTTCAAAGGATTTTCCGATGGAATGTCTGAATGGCTAATGGACGGTACTTGACTAGCGCAGTATTTCTTCACCATGTTTAAAGTCCGATTTAACAAATTACCTAAATCATTTGCTAAATCTGCATTCAAAACATTAATGAACCTAATTTCATTAAAATCGCCATCCTTCCCAAATTCGATTTCCTTAAGGAAGTAATAACGAACGGCATCACTACCATAATTTTCCACCAAAGCGATAGGATCAAGAGTATTACCTAAAGTCTTGCCCATTTTTTGACCATCTTTAGTTAAAAAACCATGTCCAAATACCCTGTCTGGTAAAGGTAATCCCGCTGACATCAACATTGCTGGCCAGTACACAGCATGAAAGCGTAAGATATCTTTACCAATCAAGTGCAGATTAATCGGCCACCATGTTTGTAAAGCATTAGCTAAGGTTGGTTCTGCATCTGGTTCTAACAATGCTGTAACATAACCTAGCAAAGCATCAAACCATACATATAATGTATGTTGAGAATCCACAGGTACGGGAAAACCCCAATCAAGATTTACCCGCGAAATCGAAAAATCCTGTAAACCTTGGGTGACAAAATTGAAAACTTCATTTCGTCTGCTGACAGGTTGGATAAAATCTGGGTGAGATTGATAAAATTCCTCCAACTGAGTTTGATATTTAGACAAGCGGAAGAAATAGTTCTGCTCATCTCGCCACTCTACTTGTTTGTTAGTATGAATGGGACAGTGTTTATCTGCGAGTAAATCCCGTTCTTCCTTAAACTCTTCACAGGAAACGCAGTACCAACCCTTTTGTTCTCCTTGGTAAATATCGCCATTTTCCCAAACCCGCTGGAAGAACTCTTTAACTATGGCTTGGTGACGGGGTGCTGTAGTTCGACTAAAGCGGTCATATTGAATATCGAGTAAATCCCACAATCTGACAAAACTGGGGACAATTTCATCACAAAAATCCTGTGGTGGTTTTCCTAAACTCGCTGCTGAACGCTGAATTTTTTGACCATGTTCATCTGTACCTGTAATTAGTAGCACCTGATGCCCCTGCAAGCGATTAAATCTGGCTACTACATCCGCTGCTATAGTTGTATAAGCACTGCCAATATGGGGGACATCATTGACATAGTATAGTGGTGTGGTCAGTGCAAAAGTCTTTTCTGTTTTATTCACAAGATTCATGGACAATAAAAGCAAATTATTATTAATCAGTTTTCTCTATTAATAATCTAGATTATCTAGACAAAACTACGCAATTATATAACATTGCTACTGTTTTTTTCAAACTCCTTCTGGATGATAACAAGTTTATGGACTGAAGAATTGTTTAATTACTTCTATAAATTCACCTGATTTCTGGCTAAATCAGCGAAAGTATTTACTAATTAATAATCATGGTAAAACCTGTTTCTTGCATTGGTAGTTACAGGGAATACACTAACTGAAACTCTAGCGATATAAATAATTGTGTGGATCTAATTCCCATATCACATTCTCCCAGTAATAGTTGACAAAACTGTTAAGCATTAAGCATTAAGCTAACAGCTTTAAACCTGAGTTCGATGTAAGAAAACCAGCTAAAAATGAGTATTCAAAAGGGTTAGAGGCTTTTCTGGAAAGAGCCTATATTCTCAATAAACATTAATTATTGAGAATTAATAGGAAACCAGCCTAGATTTAAGTAAATTTT
>NZ_JAQMTJ010000020.1:0-24347 GCF_028330815.1 Dolichospermum lemmermannii CS-548 | reverse complement strand
TAAGTAAGTAGACGAAAATAAATCAAAGTAGATTAAGTAATGTAAGAAATCTGGAGATGATTTCGTAGTAAGGGCTTCAGCCCTCAAATGAGGAATAAATTCCTCACTACAAACTTTGAATTATTCAAGCCGTTCTACTTACTTAAAGCAATTAAAACCGATGAATTACTAACTGCTTTCATGATAATATTTCTAATGTCTCTAAATCTGTTTCTAACTCTTCTAAATCATAACTACGATCAATATTTTCTTGTCCCAATAACTCATGAAATTCCCATTTACTTAATTGCGACAATTCACGGGCTTTACCAAAAGAAAGAATCCCTTTTTGATAAAGTCTAATTGCTAATTCAGTGCGGATGCGATGCAGACGTTCATCAGGAGGTAGACGTAATCCCTCAGTTACTTGATCAGGAATTTCTAAGATTAGTTTACTCATATTGTTTCACATCAGGATCAAGAATAAGTAAGTTGGCGTTAAACAATCAACATATGTAACGAAATGTAAATTCGACAAATACCTTATAGATAGGTTATTTAAGGGTTTTTACGAAAAAAATGTATATTGATTTTATCGTGCCGACTTACTTAATCATATCATTTTGTTTAGGGAAATGTTCTACTGTCGTTGTCCCATCTTCATGATGAATAGTAACACTATACCCTTCTTGATACCGTTGAGAATATTTACCCCGAATAGGATTTTTTAGTTGACTTAAATCATATTCTTCTTTTAAGTCATCTTCTATTTCATATTGTCTTTTCTCGTTCATAATATCTCCATTGAGTTACAGCCCATTGATGAAAGCGATCAGATTTCCTGAAATAAGCAACCAAAACACCAGTATCAAGAATTATCTGCTGATTCATTTCTGTCCATATTCTTCCATATATTTCTTATTAAAAGAAAGATCGTCTACCCCACCTTCAATAACTCCTTCCCATTTTCTCAATAGATCATGAGGAGAAGCTTCAGGCTTTTTTAGATTTGAGTTTTCCGAATCTTGATTAACTTGGTGATTACCCAATTCAAATGCCAGAAATTCAATAAACCGGAGAACTTGCTGCTGTTGATCTATAGGTAACTGCTGCATGGTAGTTACTACCTTTTCCAGAATTGTCATAACCTTAATTCTTTTGAGATTGTGTATTCACCTTAATTATCACGCAGAAACAGAAACTTCCGACTGATAGCAAATCCCCGCTTCCTTGAATCTTTGTAAAGCTTCACCCAAGCGATCGCAATCTGCAATTAAACTAATTCTCACATAGCCTTCACCACCCACACCAAAGGCATTTCCAGGAGTCAAAACCACCCCAGTTTGCTGTAAAACATTCAAAGCAAAATCTGTAGAATTCATTCCCACCGGACATTTTATCCACAAATACATAGTTGCTTCCGTTTTGGGAATATTCCACCCTAACTTACCCAAACCATCTATTAAAAAATCTCGACGAACGCGGTAACGTTGTTGCACTTCATGTAAATAAGAATCAGGAAGTTGCAAAGCTGTTTCTGCTGCTGTTTGCAAAGCTGAAAAAATGCCATAATCTAAATTGGTTTTCAGTGTCCGTAAACCTTGGATAACGTGACGATTTCCGACAACAAAACCAACGCGCCAACCTGCCATATTATAGGTTTTAGATAAAGTGTGAAACTCGACACCAATCTCCTTAGCACCAGGAATTTCTAACAAGCTAGTGGGTTGATAACCATCAAAAGCTAATTCTGCATAACATAAATCATGGACTAAAAGGATTTCATACTTCCGTGCAAAGGCCACAATTTCCTCAAAAAATTCGCGGGGGGCTGTGGCTGCGGTAGGATTACTAGGATAATTGAAATAGAGGATTTTCGCTTTTCTAGCCACTTCCTCAGGAATAGCTGCTAAATCAATTAACCAATTATTTTCTTCCTTGAGAATTAAATTATGGATAACTCCCCCAGCAATAATCGGTCCACGAAAATGCACAGGGTAAGATGGTGAAGGTACTAATACAGTATCACCAGGATTAATATAGGCGATCGCTAAATGTCCCAAACCTTCCTTAGAACCAAGTAAGGGTAAAGCCTCACTATCAGGATCAAGGGTAACACCATAACGGCGATGATACCATTGAGTAATCGCCTTACGGAAACTAGCCGTTCCTTCAAATGGAGGATAACCGTGATTAGCGGGATTTTGCAAAGCTGCCATAGCCGCTTCTATCACAGGTTGGGGAGTAGGTCCATCAGGATTACCCATACCCAAATCAATCAAATCTAACCCTTGTTCTCTAGCCTTAGCCTTTAATTCGTCTAAACGGGCAAACACATAAGGCGGCAATTTTTGTATCCGTTCTGCGGGAGAAATCCAACTCAAACTCATTCCTTCACCTCGTCACTTATTCCCCTGGTGGAAACACGATTAACATCTATTGGTGCAGTGGTAGAGACCATTGCAGCCATCAATTGTTCCAACGCTACATTAAACGGTAAACGGTGGATATCAGAATTAGGTTCTAAACTAATTTCTGCTGCTGTTTGTAACTCACCCAGAGTAATATTACCTAATCCCAAATCTGCTAATTTTTGGGGTAGTCCAATCTCTGCATAGAACTTCAACAATTGTTGTCTTGCTGACGCTGCTAATTGATTTCCCTGGATCATTTCTTCTAACCGCAGTTGTACCAGGATACCATAAGCGACCTTTTCCCCGTGAATACTACCATGTCCAGAAATATGAGTTAAGCCATTATGAACTGCATGGGCAGCGACTGTGCGACATTGCGCCCCACCAAGTCCCCCAATTACTCCAGCGAGAAGTACAGTTGCGTCCACAACTTCTTGCCAAACTTCCCCACCTGGAGACTGTAACGCAGCAGCAGACTTTTGCAATAAAATATCGCGTAAAATTCGCGCTTGTTGAACCGCAGCAATAATTAAAGTTTGTTGCAAATGTCCACTACTCACTGATGCTTCATACCATTTAGCGATCGCATCCCCAATTCCTGCTATTAATGTGATTGGAGGTGCAGTCTGAACTAAATTATAATCCAAAATCAGCAAATCAGGACAGCGAGATAAAGCCACATCATATAAAAACGCCCCGGTTTCTGAATAGACATTAGAAAGGGCAGTCCAAGCCGCACAGGTAGCCCCAGAAGTGGGAATTGTCACAATTGGTAATGTCAATTGGTGGGCGACTAATTTAGCCGTATCCAGGGCTTTACCACCACCAATACCGATAATCAGATCAGCTTTATGTTCTTTAGCGGCTTTGCGTAAGGCTTTCAAACTAGCTTCACAACAATCAGCACCATAGGAAACTGACAAAGGATGTAATTCTGGAGATTGGCAAAGAGATTGTAAACTCTCTTGACTCAGATTGAGAGTCTGATTTCCAGCAATAATTAAGGGACGAGTTCCCAAATTAGCAACTTCACCCGCAACGGTTGACAACACACCCGCACCGCGAATTACTTTCCCAGGGGAAACAGAAAGGCTGAAAAATGAACTAGAGGTTTGAGTGGACAAAGTTTCAGTAGAATGTTGATTAGGCATGATCTTGATTTTGCCAAAACTATTGATATTTCTTAATCAAATTTTAAAATAATCTTTATTGTATGATAGATGACCAAAAAATGTGCAAACAAGAAAGAAGCAGGGGGCAGGGGGAAGAGGAGAATATTTTTCTTCCCAATTACCCATTACCAATTACCAATTACCTATGAAGCAGTGGGTTTTGGTAATGAAGCAAATTTATCTAAATAAACTTCTACCACCATTTCTGGGTCTTCACGACTGACCAAAGTGCGATTTATTTGACCCAAGTACAGCGGTACAGATAACCCTATTTCTGGGTGGATAATAGTGCGAGCGCGGACTATCATTTCCTTACTACCACCAGTACCTAAGCGACCATAGGAATAAAGGTTACTAGCTGCTTGACGTAAAGTTGCTTCTAATTCTGTGGGAGTAATTTCTGGTGCGACGGCAATTACTGTTTGGTTAGAACCGTTATCATAAACTAGGCTGTACTTGACAGCACCAGGAATAATTGTGCGACTCAGGGGAACGAGGGAAAGTGAAAATAATCCCCCTGTCAGTACCAGCATAAAGCCAGTTGCACCCACCAGTCGAAAGCGAAAGCCCCATTTAAGAATGAAAGCTAAGATTGTCAGGACTGCAAATACTATTGTCGCAATACCTGACCATTGGGTATATTGCAGAAAATTAGCGGTACTAGGCATAAGGTTTTAATTACGGATATTACCATCTTACCTATCAGCAACACCAGATTTTTACACAAAAACAAAAACACCCCCCATTTCTGGAGGGTGATTCTGTAATTAAGCTATTAACAAAGCTTTAATTATTAACCGTTGATTGCAGGAGCGCTCATTGCAACAGGAGCAACATCACTAGCAGCCAAGTCTAAGGGGAAGTTGTGAGCGTTACGCTCGTGCATTACTTCCATACCTAAGTTAGCGCGGTTGATTACGTCAGCCCAAGTAGCGATAACGCGACCTTGAGAATCAATAACGGATTGGTTGAAGTTGAAACCGTTCAAGTTGAACGCCATTGTGCTGATGCCCAAAGCG
Organism: Dolichospermum lemmermannii CS-548; assembly: GCF_028330815.1. Taxonomy (NCBI): domain Bacteria; kingdom Bacillati; phylum Cyanobacteriota; class Cyanophyceae; order Nostocales; family Aphanizomenonaceae; genus Dolichospermum; species Dolichospermum lemmermannii. Next base: position 19,763 of record NZ_JAQMTJ010000020.1, on the reverse strand, counting down.
GTGAACCAAATACCAAATACTGGCCATGCAGCTAGTAAGAAGTGTAATTGACGGCTGTTGTTGAAAGAAGCGTATTGGAAAATCAAACGACCGAAGTAGCCGTGGGCTGCAACGATGTTGTAGGTTTCTTCTTCTTGACCGAACTTGTAACCGTAGTTTTGAGATTCGGTTTCAGTTGTTTCCTTAACCAAGGAAGAAGTTACCAAAGAACCGTGCATTGCAGAGAACAAAGAACCACCGAATACACCAGCTACACCCAACATATGGAAGGGGTGCATCAAGATGTTGTGTTCTGCTTGGAACACGATCATGAAGTTGAATGTTCCAGAGATACCCAAAGGCATACCATCGGAGAATGAACCTTGACCAATTGGGTAGATCAAGAATACTGCGGTAGCTGCTGCTAAAGGTGCAGAGAAAGCTACACAGATCCAAGGACGCATACCCAAACGGTAAGAAAGTTCCCACTCACGGCCTAAGTAGCAAGCTGCACCGATTAAGAAGTGGAATACTACCAATTGGTAAGGACCACCGTTGTACAACCACTCATCTAAGGAAGCTGCTTCCCAGATTGGGTAGAAGTGCAAACCAATAGCGTTAGAGGAAGGAACAACTGCACCAGAGATGATGTTGTTTCCGTAGATCAAAGAACCTGCAACTGGCTCACGGATACCGTCAATGTCAACGGGAGGCGCAGCAATGAAAGCGATGATGAAGCAGGTAGTAGCGGCTAACAGGGTAGGGATCATTAGTACACCAAACCAACCGATATATAAACGGTTGTCCGTGCTGGTGATCCACTCGCAAAAGCGATCCCATACGTTAGCGCTGGAGCGCTGTTGTAAGGTTGTGGTCATTTTATAATTGCTTTATTTTCTTATGATGTTGGTAGGTGGTTCTGCCTACCTGTATACAACATTAGAGGATAAGTTTAAATTTGTAAAGATAATTAGAATTAGTATTAGTTATATCAGTTATATGTTTTCCTAATGTAATGAGGTTTACAGAAATTGCAGCCGCAAATTCACTCCTAAAAATCAAAGTATATATAAGGTAAACTGCCTTCAGGCGCTAGTAACCAAACTGCATAAAAGCATAAGGGGACAAAAACAATTTTAATTGGCCAGCTAAACTCTAATTTCATTTCTCGTTTAAAAGCATAAGAAATACTCATCAGCAAAGCTATGCCGAGCAGCAAATAAGAAATTTGATATTGACTCATATTTAGAGCTTCTATATAGACCTTTGCGGCAAATTGTTGATCACCCCCATGACCCCAAAGGTGTTGAATAACTAAAGCAGAGTCTTGGAGGTTGGGGAGACGAAACCAAATCCAAGATGTAAAAACCATGATTTGTGTCAAAAACCAAGCAAAAATTATTCCTAGCGGGTTTTTCCAAAATAAGTTAAGAATTGTCAAGCGATCGCTTAATACACTAATGAGACGATGCCCAGCTAAAGCGATACCATGCAACACACCCCAAATAATAAAACCCCAAGCTGAACCGTGCCAGATACCAGCTATTAGCATTACTATTAGTAAATTTCCGCAGGTACGCATTAATCCGCGTCGAGAACCACCTAAAGGAAAATAAAGATAATTACGCAACCAATCACCCAATGTGATGTGCCAGCGTCGCCAAAAATCGGCAATACTGGTACTGAAGTAGGGAAAATCAAAATTTTCCGGTAAAACTAAACCAAATAGTAAAGCACTACCACGAGCAATATCAACATAACCATTGAAATCTAAATATAGTTGCAAGCCATAAGCAAAGGTAGCTAACCACAAATCTGTACTACCTGCTCTTTGTAAGTTACCAAAGCATAAATCCACAAATATACCCAAATTATCAGCGAAAATACCTTTTTTAACCGCACCTCTAGCAATTAACCACAGTCCTTCAGCAACTCTATCAATGCTGGGAAATCTTAGGGTATCAAATTGAATTGCTAAATTATGGTAACGAGTAATTGGCCCAGAAATTAGTTTGGCAAAAAATAATTTATATGTGGCAAATTGGATAAATTTAGTAGTAGCAGTAGCACCACGATAAACATCTATTAAATAAGCAATACATTCAAATGTAAAGAAAGAAATTCCTAAAGGTGCAACTAACTTAATTAATGATTCTGGTGAATTTGTCGGCTGATTAAAAACTAAATTTAGGAAATAATTTATGTATTTAAAACCTAAAAGAATAAAAACATTAAAACCTATACCAATCGACAACACTTTGAGACGACGTTGATTCCAGTCAGCTTGGGTAAATTGCCGTTCTTCGTTAGATAAATTCCAGTTTTGAGAATGCTTTCCTGGTGAAGTATTGCTGCCAATTTCTAAACCTAGACGGAAGTTAATAAAAGTTAGTGCTAAAAGTAATGGTAAATATTGAATGTGCAAAGATGCGTAGAAAACAAGGCTGGCTATTAGCAGTATCCATAATCTTATATTTGCTAAATTAACAGTCCAGTAGATTCCTAAAACACTCAACAAAAACAGCCCGTAAAAAATTGATATAAATTTCATTTTTGATTAATTTATGATTTTGAATTTGTGATTGGGAAGAAAGAAGATAAGTATTTTTTTCTCTTCCCTATTTAATCACTTTGTTGGCCAGCTAATCATTGGATCTATAGCCAGTTTTTTTGATACTTCATAAGCACCATAGCGATTGAGGTGACTAGGATCTGAAAAGTAATCATTTGCTTTTGGCCATAGCTGACTTAAATCACGATATATAAATTGAGGATGATTGGTAAAGCTTAATAAATACTCTTGAAACTGTTGTTCATATTTTGTGCGTACAGGATCTAAATAATCTGAAGTAAGGGGCATATTGACAAAGACAAGGGAGATCTTATTATTTTTGGTAAACTCTAACATAGAATGGAATGCCTGATCTTGTTTACCTGCTAATTGGAAAGATTTATAATCGTTGTCGTAATCTCCAGAAACTTTGGGGTGTTTTTGATAATATGTGCTGGGATTAAAGCGAATAGATAAAGGTAAGAATCCATCAAAATCAACTCCGGGGAGAGAAAAATTATTGTCTATTTCAGAATCATGGGTGAGATTAATTTTTGATTTAATCGGGGGATTTTGATAGCTAAAAGGTAGATATTGAAGTTGTTTTTGGAGAAGAATTTTAATTTGATCACGGTTTTTATAACTAGCAGATAAATTAGCTACAGACTGATTTAACGAATCGTTAGCGACTTGATAGATACTAATATCTTCTATCTTAGGTTTACTACTAATTTTTTCTTTTCCATCTTCTGGGTTATGAGGAAATTCATTATTTTTGACCGTTGTTTTGGCTTTTTGCAATATTTCCTTGTATCCTGGTGAGGTTTCAATTGCATTGAAAGTAATATCTTCTCTGCCATTATTAAAGGCGCGAGAACCATCTGCCCATAAAATAACTTTTGGCAATTCTTCAGGTTTTAAAACCTGACGGATAAGAACGTCAACGACTTGGGCTGTTGCTCCATTAATACCAAAGTTAAATATATCAATATTGCTATAATTTTGGGTGACTAAAGCTTTAGAAAGGGCGACAGGATCAACTCCTCTCAGGGCGCGAGAAGAACCAATAATCAAAACATCTGGTGGACGTTTTTTGGTGTTTAAACGATGTTTATAGAGGGCTAATTGTTCATCTAATTGCCTAGCATTAAAACTGGGCGTTTGTGATCTAGCTGCTAATAAAATCGCTGTAGCTGTAGCTTTTTCTTTTAATGGTGCGGCTGGTAAATTTTCTGATTGAGAACCATTTTCATTGATAAATTCAGAAGCATTAAAAGCAGATTGATCATTATTAGGTAATTCGGTTGTTCCTGATTGATTTAAAAATGATGTTTTCTGATTATTTGGTAATGGTAAAGATGCTGGGGCTTGTGAGGATAAGGGCGAAATAGTATTATTAGTAGCTTTTGGTGAATTCTTAATAGTATGGGCGACAAAATAGCCTAACATGAAATCACTTTGTAACGCGAGAAGTAATCCTAATGCCAGCCAAATCATTCCACTGCTAATTCCTTGATTGTCGGGATTTTCATCTATTTCTTGATTAGATGATGTAAATAGTTGACTGTTTAAAAGTAAATTTCTGATGATTTTATTGGTATTTGTTAACCAATTTTTTGTTTTTTCTTTGATAAAACTTTGTACTTTTGTATTTGTTAAATCAGGACGCAAAATTTCTTCACCGTTTTCACCGATCATCAGGGAATTTACATATTCTGATGTAGCAGCAAATTCTGGTGTTGCTTCGGGGACTAATCGAGAACGTTCTTCTAGATCAACTCCATGATGCCATACGGGTTCTTTATCACCAGCACGACGACCATAAACACGGACACCTGTAATACCATGAATTTTCAGTTGGCGGATAAATTGAGTCACTTTCCGAGAAACTTGATGGCGTGTGGGACAAACGGTAGCATCACACATGATGTGTAATAAATATTCTTTGCAAACTAGTAATACCCGAATACCACCTGTTTTCAATCGCCAATCTAGGTCAGGATTAAGCAACCGCTCTAGTAAAAAAATAATTGCTGGTTGATCACCTGTACGGGCAAGTTCCCAAGCAGATGTCACTAGGGTGGGATGCTGGGATGCTGGTAAAGATACCCAGTCTATCCAAATTGGTTTTTTATCCGCTGTTTTTTGTCCGTATATGGCGGCTGAGATAATAGCTTGAGGAGCAATATTTTTTAGCAGGGGGACAATGGACTGTAGCGCGGTTTCTTTATCTGGTGCAGGGGCGGTTTCTAAGGGGTCAAAAGCTGGAGTACAAAATATGTGTAAAGTAGATTCTCTGAGAGAAGTTTGTAGTGCTATTTTGAAGCCTAATAATTCCTCTGTTAATATTTTAGCGATCGCTTGCACATCTCCCCACCGCGCCCATTCTTTTAACATCACCTCTGGAGGTGTTAAATCTACTCTTACCCGCCAATCTGGGTCGGTTTCCCCGCGAACTTGGGCTACAATGATCCCATCCTGATAACCAACAAGCTGCAAATATCTGAGCTTTTGGGCTACCGTTTCTGCCAGTAATGATGAATCGGGGCTATAGCTAGACTGACAAAATACCCACAGACGATTAACGACTATCTGAGAGTTATTTTTCGCCGGAGAGGGTTGAATTTTTACCTGTATTGCTATCCCTAAATGGCTGAGATGTTCGCTCAAATAGCGAGCAATGGCATCGGCATCTCCTTGGCGTGCCAGACTCTCATTAGAGATAATTAACGAGCCACCGGGATTTATAGGCGTTTCTGTTTGTGATAATAGTGACTGTTCTACCTGTTCTAAATGTTGCTCTAGTTGATTCAAGTACACCCGATGACACCATTCGGGACGGTGTTCCCCTTTTTTTCGACCATAAATTAATATCTGGTATATTGACGGTTGTTCGTCATTGGTAAGGGTATCTACATCGGTTTGCTGTAGCGCTTGCAGTAACTCCGATAAGGTTTGCCAACGTTGTGGACATTCAACGCTTTCACAGAGAATATGTAGGTCATTACCTAGCAATCGGACTTTTACCCCGAAAGTATTTATACCTGTTGCTTGGCTTACCCATTGCACTAAGGAATTTTGACGATTATCAAGTAATACTGTTTTCATGGGCGGTGGAATTTAACAGCAAGGTTGTATTGGGGAATTTCGGCTGTACTTGTCAACTAGAATCATAGAATTATCACATTTTGCCGTTTTTTTTAACAATTTTGTTACCTTTGCAGCTTGCAAAATTGACAAAGATAGTCTTATATCAAGAGTTTAGAAATCAGGAGGTAGGGGTGCTGCGCCAAGGAGTCAATACCTTCTGCAAGGGATAAATAAAACATTACCAACATTATGCGGTGCTATCAGACACCAAAATAGTTTTAACCTTTTCCCCGTTTCCTGCTATATTTTTCTACTGTTAACATTGATGTAATATACCGTAGCCCGCCTGGGAATAAATTCCCAGTCTCATAGCAAAAGTCATCTGAAGATGACTAAATAAACGTCTACTAATTACTGAAAATTACAATGCCATCCGTAAACCAACAGTTCTTTTCTCAATCTGGATTAAATTGCATTGCATTCACTATTTCCCCTGCTTGTCTTTTACAAGTTGGTACAGTATCTATACTGATGCTACTCATGGCTCAAAAAGCTACGGGCGAGGCATTAATCGGACTGGGTGAAGCAAGTGAAGAATTATTACGAGGCGATCGCTTACCTGTTCTCAATTTCCCAGATGATCACAAATTAGACAAGGGTCAATTCCCAAGGAGTACACCCAATACCAGCCGCAACTAACATCACACCCTTAACAGAAAATCATTCTATTTTGCGTCCCGAAGTTTTAATCGGATTGGTCAGTTGTCAGTTGTCAGTTGTCCGTTGTCCGTTGTCATTGGGTAGTTTTATTCTTCCTTCTGACTCCTGAACTCCTGAATTCCTGAATTCCTGAATTCCTGATAGCGAAGCGTCGCGTTAGCCATACTCCTCACTTTAAAAACTCTTTGGGATTTTTTGCTTCCCAACCGAGGGAACCGTTAGAACGCATTTCAAAATGAAGATGAGGTTGTGTGGAGGTTGGTTGTCCGGTAGTTCCGACTGCTCCCAAAATATCGCCTTTGTTGACTGTTTGACCGAGAGTAACTTTGATGCTGTCAAGTTGGGCGTAACGGCTTTGTAAGCCACCTGCGTGGTTAATAATGACTAACTTGCCATAACTACCTTGTTCCTTGGCAAAGACGATGATTCCAGGAGCGATCGCTGTCACAGGAGTATTTACTGGTGCTAACAAATCTACGCCACTATGAAAGAAAACATCTCCTGTAATCGGGTGAATTTGCCAACCATAAGCTAATGCAACATCTGTACTACTTGGCAAGGGATAACCAGTAATGTTTCCAGCCGGGGTACTAGGTGCGGTAGCAATTGTCCCAGAAGTAGCAGCAGGAGCAGTAATTACCCCTGGAAGTATCGGTAAAAAGACAAATTTAGGGGTTTTCTGACAACCATTGATTTCAAATACTGTATCTGGACGGACTTTATACTTAGATGCTATTTGTTTCCAGTTTTGATTACGAGGAACTTCGACAACAATGCCATTGAAAGGGAGAATTTGCAGTTCTGTTCCTGGATTTACTACCCCATTCTTCACGGATGGATTAATCCCAATAATTGTTTCTGGTGCTAAATTATAGCGATTAGCTATAGTTGCTAAAGTTTCACCACGATTAACTTGATGACGTTGGATACGAGCTAAAGCGGGAACCGGGCAACTTCCTGGACTAGCATTAACGCTTTGTGACTGTGGCAGTATGGATAATAAACCCAAAGTGCTAAATAAGCTCAAAAAACATAGTGAACAATAGGAAAATTTCATGCAAATAAGTCCAGAAATCGCTAATTTTTAGATTTTAGTGGGGAATTGTTAAAGATAGGATAAAGTTTTTCCTCTATCTTTCTACTACCTATTTTGAGTAAATTCATGATGAAATTCCAGAAGTAGATATGATCCCCGAATATGCTGACAAATTTCTAATATTTATATGTCAAATGATCTGTTCACTGAACGTTTGCTTGACTACACTAAAGAGATAAGCTTCCATCTGTCCTTGAGCGCCATTATTCTTAATTATTATGAAGTTATCTTTGAAACAACTGGCTGTTTATCTAGGTTTGGTGGTAATTGGCTCTGGTGGTGGTATCTTTGCTAGTCGTTATTTTTGGACACACAATCTTTCATTTCAACAGTTAAAAAATGTGGCGGTAACTTTACCTGCTGAATCTGTTGTTCCCCAACCTGTCAATGGCATACTCAATTCTCCAGGAGGTGATAATGTCAATTTTATCGCCACTGCTGTCAGCAAAGTTGGTCCTGCGGTTGTGCGGATTAATGCAATTCGGAAAATATCAAATCCGATGACTGAAGCTTTGAAAAATCCCTTATTTCGGCATTTTTTCCAAGAGGATGAACGACTAATGCCCTCAGAAAAAATTGAGCGCGGGACAGGTTCAGGATTTATTCTGACCGAAGATGGCAAGTTATTAACTAATGCTCATGTAGTGGCAGATACAGATACAGTTCAAGTCACCCTCAAAGATGGGCGGACTTTTGAAGGAAAGGTCGTAGGAATTGATACGGTAACAGATATAGCCGCAGTCAAAATTTCTGCCGATAAGTTGCCGATAGTCAAGTTAGGTAATTCACAAAATTTGATTCCTGGACAATGGGCGATCGCAATTGGCAATCCTTTAGGTTTAGATAATACTGTCACTATTGGCATTATCAGTGCCACAGACAGAACTAGCGCCCAAGTAGGTGTTCCTGATAAGCGCGTGAGTTTTATCCAAACAGATGCAGCAATTAACCCTGGTAATTCTGGAGGACCACTTTTAAATGCTCAAGGACAGGTTATTGGTGTGAATACCGCTATCCGTGCTGATGCTCAAGGACTTGGTTTTGCTATCCCCATTGAAACCGCTTTCCGTGTAGCCAATGAACTATTTACCAAAGGAGAAGTTGCTCACCCATTTTTAGGAATTGAGATGATAGATATTTCCACAACTACAAAACAGCGACTGAAAGAGGAAAATCAACTAAACATTCAGCCAGATGTGGGAATTGTCATTAGAAAAGTTATGGAAAAATCACCAGCGCAGACAGGAGGATTACTTCCTGGTGATGTGATTCAAAAGATTAACGGCAAACAAATAAAAATTTCTGCCCAAGTCCAGAAGATAGTTGAATCAAGTACCGTTGGGGACATTCTCGCAATAGAAGTCAACCGCAATGGTAAAACTCAAATCTTTAAAGTCCGTGCCGGAAATTATCCCCAATAGTAGGGAACAGGGAACAGGGAACAGGGAACAGGGAACAGGGGGAGGGGAGCAGGGGGAGGGGAAGAAACTTTCTTTGTGTTCTTTCTTTGTTTTTTTGTTCTTTGTGAACTCCTGACTCCTGACTCCTGACTCGGTGACTCCTGATTCCTATTGATTGGATAAATGTTCCAATTGCATCCTCTGTTCCATTTGGCGGAGAAAATAACCTGTCATCATTGCCGATGCTAGTATTCCCGCTAGATTGTCCCGGTCTGTTGTAATTTGGACATTGAAATGTTCTGTCGGTATCACTCCCACTAGTCCTTGGACATTCTGGGAAATGATTTGTTTAATTTCAGGGCTGACAGCTTGGGCGACACGGGCTAAAACTTCGGGGGATTGATGCTGTAAATATTTAAGTAATTGATTTGGGTTTTCCCCAAAGCGATCATTCAGAAGTTGATTAGGGTGTTGCTCAGAGTCGTCTTGTAAAAAGTCAGGATCAAACACCATTGGCGATTTATATTAGCGTAACTGCTGATTCTACTCTAAACCATATTCATAGAGTAGCGCATTTTCTACAGAGAAAAGGGAAAAGGAAACTTTCTAACAGGGTACAGACACCTGCTCATTAATAACTTTAACTTGAGTATGGTTAGCGACCATTGTGCGGAATAGATCACCTTCAATAGTTTCTTCTTCTATCAACAAATCAACTGCTCGTTCCAAAATTAACCGATTTTCCTGGATTATTTCCTTAGCCTGAATATAGCAGCGGTTAACAATTTCCCGAACTGCGGCATCAATTTTAGCAGCAATGTCTTCAGAATATTCTGATTTATTCATCCAGTCACGCCCTAAAAATACATCATTGTTTTGATTTTCTAAGGAAACTGGACCCAAATCAGACATTCCAAATTTTGTGACCATTTGTCGAGCCAGACTGGTAACTTGTTGTAAGTCATTTCCCGCACCTGTGGTAACTTCCCCTTTCCCAAACACGATTTCTTCCGCTGCACGACCGCCTAAAGTTGCGGCAATGCGGGCTAAAATTTGGGAACGGGAAATTAAACCCTGTTCTTCATTGGGAGTAAACCAAGTTAAACCCAGTGCTTGTCCTCTGGGAATGAGAGTAACTTTTTGCACAGGATCATGACCTTTAACCAACGTACCTACCAAAGCGTGTCCGACTTCATGATAAGCAATAAGGCGTTTATTTTTGCTATCTACTAAAGCAGTTCCTTCCATACCCGCAACTACTCTATCTATCGCATTATCAACTTCTAAATCGGTAACAGCTTCTTTGCGTCTTCTGGCGGTGAGAATAGCAGCTTCGTTGAGTAAATTGGCTAAATCTGCACCTGTAAAACCAGGAGTGCGCCGAGCGATCGCTTCCAAAGATACACTAGGATCAATCTTCTTATTCTGAGCGTGGACTGTCAAAATTTCCTGTCTTCCCTTCAAATCGGGGACATCCACAATTACCTGTCTGTCAAAGCGTCCGGGACGTAATAAAGCCGAATCCAGGACATCTGGACGGTTGGTAGCAGCAATAATAATAATTCCCGTATTTCCTTCAAAACCATCCATTTCCGTTAATAGCTGGTTAAGAGTTTGTTCCCGTTCATCATTGCCACCACCAATACCCGCACCCCGTTGTCTACCTACTGCGTCAATTTCATCAATAAATATCAAACAAGGCGCATTATCTTTCGCTTTTTTGAACAAATCCCGGACACGGGAAGCACCTACCCCGACGAACATTTCTACAAATTCCGAACCAGACATACTGAAAAAAGGTACACCTGCTTCCCCCGCAATGGCTTTTGCGAGTAGGGTTTTCCCAGTTCCAGGTGGTCCAACTAACAGCACCCCTTTGGGAATTTTCGCCCCTACCGCTGTGAATTTTTCTGGAAGTTTCAAGAAAGTCACAACTTCTTCTAATTCTTCTTTGGCTTCTTTGACTCCCGCAACATCATTAAATGTTACCCCTGTTTTCGCTTCCATTTGAAACCGAGCGCGAGATTTACCAAAACTCATGGCTTGGTTAGAAGCATTTGCAGAACGGCGCAGGAACAATAGCATTAAAGCCACTAAGGGCAAAATCCACATCAGATTGATTAACAACCCCACAGCGGCTCTATTACCAGCGGAGGAAACTTCACCAAAATCAACGTTTTTTTCTTTAAGTTTATTAATTAATTCGGTATTTTGATCTAAAAGGCGCACCTGTAAAGGTATGGTGTCCGGCTTTTGTCCAGCTAAATAAACCTTAGCTATCTGTTCAGTTTGATCCAACTCTACCTTTCTAATTTCTCCTTTATCTGCCTTCTGAATCAATTGCCCATAGGTTAAAGAATTCCGCTCTGGCTTTTGCTGCGCTAAAACGGGACTACTACCAACTAGCCCCGGCAACATCATCAACCCAGCAGCTATGACTCCAGTTAAAACATGACGCTGAGACGAACTTGATAAACGCTGTTTCATTAAAGCATTTTTGTGCAAATTTTTCATAATAGTTATCCTTTATGGCTGTTTTTCTGGTGAAATTGTCAAATCTAGAAATTACAGTTTTCTTATCTAGTTTAACTGCCAGACTCAATTATTAACAGGTGACAGGGGACAAAGTGAGAGTCTTTAAGATAACTGATTGTCATGGGGAATTTTTGATTTTTCGCAGGATCGCCCAACTCCATGTAAAATACATATTCCGGTCTGTATTTCCTGAATATCATGGGCAGCACTTTTGGTCATCTTTTCCGTATCACTACTTTTGGCGAATCTCACGGCGGCGGTGTGGGCGTTATTATTGATGGTTGTCCCCCACAACTGGAAATTTCTGCCGAAGAAATTCAATTTGAGTTAGATAGAAGACGACCAGGACAAAGTAAAATTACGACTCCTCGCAAAGAAGCGGACACCTGTGAGATTTTATCTGGGGTGTTTGAGGGGAAAACTCTGGGAACACCAATTGCCATTTTAGTCAGAAATAAAAATACTCGTCCCGAAGATTATGATGAAATGGCGCAAAAATATCGCCCTTCTCATGCAGATGCTACCTATGATGCTAAATATGGATTCAGAAATTGGCAAGGTGGTGGTAGGTCGTCGGCGCGTGAGACAATAGGTAGAGTTGCTGCTGGTGCGATCGCTAAAAAGATTTTACATCAAGTGGCAAATGTGGAAGTTATTGCTTATGTCAAGCGAATTAAGGATTTAGAAGGTGTTGTTGATCCGAATACCGTTACTTTAGCAGATGTCGAAAGCAATATTGTCCGTTGTCCAGATGGCGAAATTGCTAATACCATGATTTCATTAATTGAACAAACCGGTCGAGATGGTAATTCCATCGGTGGTGTGGTTGAATGTGTGGTGCGGAATGTTCCCAAGGGTTTAGGCGAACCTGTTTTTGATAAATTAGAAGCAGATTTAGCAAAAGCGGTGATGTCACTACCCGCAAGTAAAGGTTTTGAAATCGGTTCTGGTTTTGACGGAACTTTGTTAACAGGTTTTGAACATAACGACGAATTTTATATTGATGAAAGTGGCGAAATTAGAACAGTAACTAACCGTTCGGGCGGAATTCAAGGGGGAATTTCCAACGGTGAAAATATTATTATCCGAGTGGCTTTTAAGCCGACGGCTACTATTAGAAAGGAACAAAAAACCGTAACTAAGGAAGGTGAAGAAACTCTTTTATCTGGGAAGGGAAGACATGATCCTTGTGTTTTACCCCGCGCTGTGCCAATGGTTGATGCTATGGTGGCTTTGGTTTTATGTGATCATTTATTAAGGCATCATGGGCAGTGTAAGGTGTTGTAGGCAGTGGGAATTTTATGGGGTGTTTATCTGGAATTACCCTATTTAATAGCAAAATATTCTTTTTTCCAAAATCTTTTTTTGTCTCACGCAGAGTCGCAGAGAGGAATGCAAGGAGTATTTTTTATTTGCAATTAGAAGCCACTGCAAAACGTTTAATTCCGGCTAAATCAGCATGAATGGAAATATTGATATAATTACCATTATTTTCCAACAATTCCCGCACCATTTCTGCCTGTCCTGCCATCATTTCAATTAACCACAGCCCACCAGGACGCAAATAATTAGGGGAAATATCAATTAAATGACGAATATAGTCTAAACCATCTGCACCACCATCTAAGGCTAAATGAGGTTCATGGTTGACTACTTCTGGTTGTAAGGTCAGTACGGTATTACTGGGGATATAGGGCGGATTTGATATCATGCCGCTAAACTGACCTTTGAGGGATTCTAGGGGTTGCCACCAAGAACCTTGATAAAATTGAATCCGTTCCCGAAAACCTAAATCTTCAGCGTTGGTTTGAGCAATGGCTAAGGCGGCTGGACTGATATCTACAGCATGAATAGTGGCGGTTGTGAATGCTTCAGCTAATCCTAGCGCGATCGCCCCACTACCCGTTCCCAAGTCCACCCAGTGACCTGCTTTGGCTTCACCGTTAGCAGCAGTTGCGGCCAAATCAATCAATATTTCTGTTTCTGGTCTGGGAATTAAGACCGCAGGGGAAACTGTGAGTTGAAACTTTCGCCAAGCTGTCATTCCCGCAATATACTGAACCGGTAAACGGTCATCTAATCGCCTTTGCCACAATTGCTCTAATTCTGTTAAGGACAATTTTATGGAGATTTGCTGCCATGTTTTGAAAGACTCTAAACGCAGTGCCAAGCGGTCTAAATTAGCTATTGTTAATAATAGCCAATCTACCTCCATTGGGGATATGTCCGAGGCTATAGCTGTTTGAATTGCGGTTTTTCGCCACTGCCAAAGTTCTAATCCAGAAACTATTTGATTTGCCTTTAACATATCAGGAGGTAAAGATGATTTTTTATTTTTTTGGTTGATTTGGAACTATAGAACGAATAAATTCTATTGATTCCCGTGAGGGAAACAAGAAAATTTTATTGGTGCCGGGATCATTACTACTACTGAGTGTTTCAATCACTCTATACAAATCTAATACCTGAATTTCTGTATTCGCTGCTTCCTGTGGTTTAGCCTTTTTGAAGGCTTCTAAATGAGCTACTGCTTGTTCTTTTTCAAAATAGAAAGGAATCAACTGATTTTTTCCCTGGGGAATGGTCAGATAGCTATTATCTTTCTTCAATTTTGGCACAAATAAAGGAATACCATTAAATTTTTTGTCTGGGCTACCACTGGTATTCAGCATAGTTATGGCCACATCCACTTGCTGTTTTGTGGGGACTAAAGTTAAGATTACATTAGAGTCTTTTTTCTTATTATTTTCTACTACTAATTTATAGTAATCGGCTAAAGAAATTGGTGTGATTTGGATAGTATTTGCTAACTGGGGATTTTCTTTTTTAAGCCGATTTTCTAGGAAAAGTTGAGCGTCTTTCTTACTAATAAAAAAGCCTATTTGGGAAATAGTTTTAGATTGATTTTTTTTGGAGATAACTACAAATTCTCCTTTGGGATTAGTTAGTGTAAAAACTGGTACTTCTTGTAAAGTTTTTACCACCTGTTCCTGTGGTAGTGCTAGGGCTTGGAGATTATTTATTCCCAAGATTCCCGCAAACATTACACTACCAGCCAAACCCAATGTTAAGCTCCAACGAACTAATAATTTCATGATCACTCCTCCCGTCAATAATTTCATTAATGCCAGCAACTAGACAAATTGTGAGATTTATGCACCAATCACCAGTTTCAGTTATATCAATACCTTGTCCAAATCGAAAAAAGTCTTGATTTGTAGGTTGGGTTGACGTATGTTACCCAACATGAGCGTCGGGTTGTGATGATATTATCATCTCTAGAAACTGAATATACGCACTAAAGTTAGTTTATTTTTATTTTTACTTTGCTATTCATTTCCATGATCCCACCCAAAAGCCTGAAAACCCTATTATATGTCTTCTCTAGGAAGAAAGAAGATCCTGATGTTTTGCCATTGAGTCCTCTATTTAGAGACGCTCTAATTGTATCTAACGTTCCCAAAAGGTCAGTTGTCAGGAGGAAAAAAGAAGAAGTAAAATCCCCCTGCCCCCTGCTCCTCTGCCCTATACTTGACTATGTAAAAGGTAACTATATGGTTCTTCTAGGGATTGCACGGTACTAGATTTAATGGCATCTAAATAACGTAGTAATAACTGGACTTGTTGTAAATTGGGACGATAGGAGAGATTGCCTTGTTTTTCAAATAGTGGTGGAGAGTTTATGCCTGCTTTGAGGGAATCAATTGCTTTGTAGTCGAGATTTTCCTGGGAGTGATGGGTCAGCCAAAGGTAATCTGAAGCCGCAGGAATTAAGCCTGGTGGTAGTTCACCTTCTAGGAAAGCCAATAACCGCTGTTGACAGATACGGGTATTGATACCACGACTTTCAAATAATTGCAAGACTTCACCAAAGGTTAAAGAACGGTTGGGCAATAGTTTTAGCAATTCAGAGAATAGGAAATAATCTGTGTATTGTTGTTTAGGTATGTCTAAAACTTGGGGATGCAACGGTAACATAGTTAAACCTAGTGCAACTCGACTGCAATTAGGAGCGCCGTTTTCACCAAGGTATAAGTCCTGAATAATTTTGGCATTAGGCAATTTTTGCCGTAACCAACGGTTAATAGTGCCGACGGAAGCCACACCACCGCTGAGGACAGCTTGATTAATAGCTTCGGTGGGAATACCACGGGCTACTAATAATTTGTTAAGCTCTCGATTGAGACGACGGACAAAGGGAACAAAGACTTGACTTTCCAAATCTCGGCGCTGTAATACCCAACGTTGGTCGGCGAATTCTAGGGTAAAGGTTTCTTGGTGCTGTAAAATCAATTTTAAAGCCAATGCTGCATCTAATAAGGCTTGTCCCAGGAGAGAACTTTCTAGACGTTGCTGGAGACGAATCCGTGCTTGTGTATCTGGTTCTCCAACTTTGGGTAGTACCAGTCCTTCTAAACCCAAATTAGAGAATTGCATTTGGTCTAAACCGGGAATTGAGGGTTGCCAATGCCAAGGATTAGCATTCGCTCCTTCATGATGAGATTGTCCAGGTTGGCGAAGTTGGCGGGATTTTGGTGGTAATAGTAACTGACAAATAATATCCTGTTCAATGCCTTTACCAGAGTAGGCAAAATTGTGGAGCATGAAGTTTTTATGTACCAATTCTTCCAGATTTGCTGGTATATCTACCAAGGTCATTTCTACTAACGTTGCCCCAATATTAATTGCTAAAGTGTTACCTACCAGGAGATAATTGCTAGTTTTTAAAGCCCGTAAACCCTGCTTTTCGCTGATTTGGATAGATTCACCATTGGCACTGTCTAATTCTGGCAGTAAACTGGCGATCGCTTCTTCCACAAAAAAGACTTGTTGAGGATGAGAGATAAGTTCGCTAGTCACAATCGCTTCTCGAACATTAAAGCGATATTGTTCGGTCCAACTGGAAGGACAAGTACAGATGACACCAGCGATATTCTTAATTACCTTGGAAAAAGTTGGTATATTCATTCCCACAGCATTAGCAATTAAAGCTGGTGTGGTACTAGTTTGACTAGCTCTGAGAGTTGATAGTAGCTTAGAGAGCGATCGCACTACCCAAATCAATGGACCTGCGGAAAACTCATTTAATTGCAGCATTGGTTCCCATTTTTGTCGTTCTTGCTGGTAGGGAACTGCTATTTGTAAATAAGGCTTTAACTGTGCTGAATAAAGATGAGGGGAAGATTCTGATTGTCCATTTTTCACCTGATGAGAAGTTGAATTTGTCGGTAAATAAACTTCTGCTGGTAACCGGAATGATTGCTGAAAGGAAGCATCACCACTTTGATTTTCTGCTGACCAATAAATTGGATAAACTACCAATTTAGAGTGATTTAATAAAGCCGCAGAAATTCCTGTCGTGCCAATATCAATTCCTAAATACCAAGTCGTATTTAAAGTATCCTCTGGGACAAGATGATTATTTTCATCATTGGGAATTGAGGGTTGAGGACTGGTAATTGGAGATTGCTGACCGGTAATTGAAGCTTGAGGAAAATCTTCTTTTTCTGCTTCTATATATGTCTGAGTTGTCAAACTTAAATCTACTTCCTGACATTTATCTAAAGCTACATCCTGATTTTCCGGTTCTATGTGGGAATTATCTGATTGATTGATAACTGTTATTGGTACTTGTTCATGACTCATATCTACTAACAAATCAGTCAGAACTGTAATTGTATCCACAGAATTTGGTTCTGCTAACGTAGTGCTGTCAGCTAGACTAGAAACTGTCGAACTGTTAATTTCTAATGCTGATAAATCATGATTAACCACTTCAGAAGCAATGGATAAACTTTCATCTTCCTTCAGCAAAATATCAGGAGAAAATGAGAAACTTAGCGGTGAAGAAATTTCAGTATTAAAGAAACTGGCATAAAGTTCAGCTACTTCATCAGTATTTGTTAACTGTAGATCTTTTGCAGATTGTGTTGGCTCTTGTAACAACTCTGTATCCAGATCAATTGGCAATATTTCCGCAGCAGGAAGTTCTACAAGTACATCTTCTGAAGGTGTTAATTGTTCAACAACCGTGGACTCAGCTAATAATGGTGATGCCGCAGTCGGAAGTTCTCTAGATACATTTTCTGAAGGTGTTAATTGTTCAACAACAGAGGACTCAGTTAATAATGGTGATGCCGAAACTATTTCAGTGTTGACATCAGAAATAGAAGACTCATTAATCAAGACTTGTTGTTGTAAATATTGAGTCAAATTATTGAGAAACTTCGCCATCAATTGTTCACCTTGCATCCCCTCATTGTGCATTTTAGCTAATGCTTGGGATAAGGATTGATAATAGGCGTTAATATTCCGTTCTAGGGCTTCAAAAATAGTATTAACAGATCCATCTAGAGACAGTAAGCGTTGATCTAAATTCCGAGCCAAATTTGCCAACTGTTCTACCCGTTCTGCTGATTCTAAAATAGGTTGAATGGCAGAAGTAATTGCTTCTAAATTCTGTAAATCAGGGTTAATTATTACCGCAGAATTTGATTTTAGATGTGGCACTAAACGACCCATGAGGACTTCTAAAAATTCAGAAATCATTTCGTCTTGGTTCGCTAACTGCTGACTTAATGAATGGTTTTGCAGTCGCTTTTGCTCTAGTTGCCTAATTTCCTGAATCAAATCTGCTCTTTCTGCTAACAGCCTGGATAATTCCGCTTGTAAAGGCTGAATTAAGACCATTAATTCTTGTTTGATTTGTCCTGTTTCAATATTACTAAGCTCTGGTTGATGCGAACCAGACTCAAATACAGATGGAACATTAACCTCTTGGTTAAATTGTGTCAAGAGAGATGAAAATTTTGGTGTGGGAAGTGGGTTTGTAGTTTCCGGTAGGACATCATCTTTTGATACTTCTTCCTCACTCAGTCGCACCAAGAAGTTATGCACTCGTTGTAAAACGTCTTTTTCCTGTTGTCCTTGGTTAGACAGGAACTTAGAAATGCCTTTAGCTGTGTGAGACAGTAAGTGATCAATATCTGCAATTAGTTGGTGAATTTCATCAATATGGGAAGTCACGTTAAATTACCTTAGTTAAAAATGTACAAAATTTTAGAAGATTCAGGTTTAGGTAGTTTTTAAGCGCAGAGCGCAGTCTACGCGATTGCGTGGTGTTATTCATGCACTCTCGTGAGGGATACAGGAAAATCAAATAATACTTCTAAGTAGGTTGGCGTTAAAAATTGTCGTTATGACAAGGGAACAGGGAACTCTTAACTGGGAGCAGGGAACTTAAACATGAGTTTTTCCTGTTCCCTCTGAAATTTTTATAACATAGTTGGTGTAATCTCAGACAATCTCTATTAAAGGTGGTTGTAATTTAATGGGTTGCGACAAGTTAACAGAAAATTGCGGTTACGGGAATCAGATAGTCAGTCACGGGTGGCGGATACGTTGCTATTTTTGGCAAAGGGGCAAAGCAAACAAGAGAATACAGGCACGGAAATTCCTAATTTACCCCACCGCGAGTTAAGTAGTTTAAGTGGATTGGCACGGGAAACTGTGACAAGAGTGCTGACAAAATTAGAAAAAAAGGGTTTGATTGTCAGAGATCAAGATATAATTCATATTCCCGATTGGTCAGCTTTGGAAAAAACCATCGTTTAATTTAGTTACCTGCATGAGTATTGTTGATTTGCTCCCAGAAGAACCAGAGAAAGATTCATCTCCTGAATCTCTTCCCCAAAGTCAATTACAGTACCAACCTCTTAAAGTTGAGAGTACCTTGAGGATGGTGGAAACGGCTTTTTTAGCAAGTACGGCGAGTTTAATTTGGTTTATTAATTTTTATTTTCCTTTGGGTCCTGTATTGCGGGTATTTTTTCCTATCCCTATTGCTTTGGTTTATTTACGTTGGGGTAAACGGGCAGCTTGGATGGCAGCGGTGACTTCTGGATTGCTGTTGTCTGTGTTGATGGGTCCATTCCGCAGTTTGTTATTTGTCATGCCTTTTGGCTTGATGGGTGTGCTATTGGGGGTGACTTGGTATCGTCGTGTCCCCTGGATTGTTTCGATGACTTTAGGGACGTTATTGGGGACTATGGGGGTGTTTTTTCGGCTGTGGTTTTTGTCTGTGCTATCGGGGGAAGATTTGTGGGTTTATGTGATTAACCAAGTGACAGAAATTATTGAATGGATTTTTTTAAAGTTGGAATTGTTAATGACTCCCAATTTATTATTAATTCAATTAGGAGCGATCGCTTTCATTGTTCTTAATAATTTTATTTACTTGTTTATAGTCCATCTTACTGCTTTGTTACTTTTGGATCGCTTAGGAAATCCCATTCCCCGTCCACCTCGTTGGGTGCAAGTGTTGATGGATTATGAATGAGGAGTCAGGAGTCAGGAGTCAGGAGTCAGGAGGCAGGAGTCAGGAGTCAGGAGT